>JBAXTB010000399.1:0-5167 GCA_037130425.1 Bacteroidota bacterium | reverse complement strand
CCACCAACTGGCTGGAGGCGTACTGGTTGATTCCGTTTGGCACTTTTCCCGAAGTGAATAAATACAACAGAACCAATGTACAAGCCCTGCGCAACGCGGGTTTTGAAGTATTCCGGCTGCCGGCCACTTTTGAGCGCCTTGGGTCGACCAGCCCACCCTACGCGCTGGATTTTGATCATGCCGTTTTTCGCTTAGTCGACAGCATGATTCTGTGGGCCAACCTGTACGATTTCAAACTGATTATCGACAACCACCACGGCTACGACCTGACAAACGCCAATTACAGCACCGAACTGCCGCGGTTGCAGGCCGTGTGGGCGCAACTCGCCCAGCGTTACGGCGCCCTCGACCCGGAACGTTTCTTTTTTGAAATATTTAATGAGCCGACCAACCAGATTTCCAATGCCAATTTCCGCACGGTGGCCAACAGCCTGCTCGCGACCATCCGGGCCAACGAAAGCACGACGCACTCCGTTTGGGTCGGCGCGGCCACCTGGAACAGCGGTTACAATTTGCAAACCTTTACCCCGCTGGATGACGCGGATGTGATTTATACCTTTCACAATTACGACCCGTTTCTATTTACGCACCAAGGCTTTAGTTGGACCGATCCGCCGTATTTCCCGGCGCGCACGTTCCCGCAAACGGGCGAAGTGGCAGCAATTCAAGACCTGTTTTCCGACCTGAAAGCATGGTCAGATGCATACGATGTGCCGGTTACGCTGGGCGAATTCGGCGTATCCAACCAGGCCGATGCAACAAGCCGTTGCACCTGGATTCAAACATTGACGTCCGCTGCAGCCACCCAAGGATTCCCCACTTTTTACTGGGACGCATGGTCGAGCTCAGACGGCTTTGGCTTTTTCACCGACGGCATCATCGATCAGGCGCATGTAATTCCTTGTTTTTCAACGGCAATGGGCTTGTATCCGCCGCCGCTGGCCGTTAGTCTTGAAACGTTTAATATGGACTGCGTGGATGATTCGGCCGTTTTGCATTGGTCGGCGTTTACGGATGCCGGGCCGCATTATTTTGAAGTGGAGCGCAGCGCGGACGGCGCACATTGGACCTTAGTTAAAAGATTGGACGCGCGCGCGGGTTGGCAGGCGTACACCTTGCGCGATGCGGCCAAGGGTGCATACTATCGGCTTCGGATGCTCGATCCGGACGGCAAAGGTCGGTTTTCCCTGATGTTGACGAGTCCTTGTCAACACGAAACGGGTGTTTTGAGCGTTTATCCGAATCCGGCAACGACATACTCCAGACTGCGTTGGTCGGACAAAACGGACCCGATTGTGCGGGTGCAACTTTTTGATTTTACCGGTCGCTTGTTATCCGATTACAACATGAATCCGAGCGATTATATGCGGCTTCCTTTGCCGGATTTACGCGCAGGGGTGTATCAGTTGTCGGTGTTGACGGCGCAGGGGAAACGGGTTTCGAGTACGCTGGTGGTTGAAAAATAACGCACATTCAGAACGCGATTTTACCCTTAATTTGCAGCATAAAACATACAAACGTGCAATACGACTACATCATCATCGGCAGCGGTTTCGGCGGCTCTGTGAGCGCGCTGAGGCTTTCGGAAAAAGGCTACAAAGTCTTAGTCATCGAAAAAGGGAAATGGTACCGCACGGAGGATTTTCCGAAAACGAACTGGAGCTTTGCCAAATGGCTGTGGCTGCCTTCGTTTCGCTGGTATGGCATTATGAAAATCACGATTTTCAGACATGTGGGCATCGTGTCGGGCACGGGCGTGGGCGGCGGTTCGCTGGTGTATGCGAACACTTTGCCGGTGCCCAAACCTGCGTTTTTCAACTCCGGTAGTTGGGCCAAACTCGCCGATTGGCAAGAGGAACTCAAACCTTATTACGATCGGGCACTATTTATGCTGGGCGCCACCAAAAATCCGCGTTTTTTTGATGGTGAACACGCCTTGGAACAATTGGCCGCAGAAATCGGTCAAAAAGACCATTTGGACGCGACCAATGTGGCCGTGTATTTTGGAGAAGCGGGCAAAACCCAGCCCGATCCTTTTTTCAACGGCAAAGGTCCGGAACGCAGCGGTTGCACCTTTTGCGGGGCTTGTATGACAGGTTGCCGGCACAATGCCAAAAACACATTAGATAAAAACTACCTGTATCTGGCCCAGCAAAACGGCGCAGAAATCATTGCAGAACAAGAAGTTACAGATGTGCGCCCAATCGGAAACGCCGACGGCTCCGAAGGTTATACGGTGACATTCCGCGACGCGACCCGCTTTTTTAAAACGACCAAAACGCTGCAAACCAAGGGCGTCATTTTTGCCGGCGGCGTATTAGGCACCGTGGCGTTGTTGCTCAAAATGAAGCAATCTTCCCTGCCGCAACTATCGGACATGGTGGGCAAAGAAGTGCGCACCAACAACGAAAGCCTGATCGCTGTGACGCAATTGGATAACTCTTCCGACCAATCCGAGGGCATTGCCATCGGCGCTATTTTGCACACCGACGAGCACAGTCATTTGGAACTTTGTCGCTACGGCGCAGGTTCCGGGGCCTGGCGGCTTTCATTTTTACCTTTTGTGGAAGGGCCGAATATGCTCGTGCGTTTGTTTAAAATGTTCTGGGAAGTGGTTTCGCATCCCAAACAATATTGGCAGTATTTCAGGGTAAAAGACTGGGCCAAAAGTTCCTCGGTGATGCTATTTATGCAAACCCTGAACAGCACCGTGACCTTCACGCGCTCCTGGACGGGCAATATGCGCACGGCGGTGGTGGGCGACGAAAAACCTACGGCGTTTATCCCGCGCGCGATCGAACTGGCGCGCAAGTTTGAGGTGATTTTAAAAGGAAAAGCGGTAGCATTCGGACTTACGCCCTTGCTCGGCATTCCCGGCACGGCGCATATTCTGGGCGGCGCAGTGATGGGGGAAAGTCCTGAAAACGGGGTAATCGACAAACAAAACCGCGTGTTTGGCTATCAAAACATGCTGGTTTGCGACGGCTCCATGATTTCGGCCAATCCGGGCGTGAACCCGGCTTTATCGATTACGGCGATTAGCGAGCGGGCGATGGAGGCGGTGCCGGTTAAATCAGAATGACAAATATTTCCAAACGCTTTCCAAACCACAAACCCGAACATTTGCCTCAAGGGGATAATCCACTTCATGCGGCACAATGATAAAAGTTGGTGGATTTCCAAGATCTGCCAATGCTTGAAAATTACCTTTGTTCAAACTTGGGCTTGAAGACATTTTGATCTCAATGGCCGCAATCGGCGTTTGACCCCGCACCAATAATAAATCAATTTCGTCGCCGGTTTTGGTTCTATAAAAATAGGGCAAGACCTGATACGGCAGGTTAGCGATGATTTGTTGAATCACATATCCTTCCCAGGAAGCGCCGGCAATGATGTTGCCATACAACTGGTTTTTATCAGAAATGCCCGCCAGGTTGTGCAAAACGCCGCTATCCCTGAAATACAATTTTGGCGTTTTTACCAAGCGTTTACTGACGTTTGAATACCAGGGTTGTAAAAAACGAATGAAATAGGCGTGTTCCAAATAAGCCATATAGTTTTTCACAGTAGGGCTACTGATGCCCAATGAATTTCCTAAACTGCTATAATTCAAGAGATTACCATGTACGGTTGTCAACATTTGCAATAGGGTACGCAAGGTTTGCGATGGGGCATTTAGGCCAAATTGAGGTAAGTCCCGTTCAATAAAAGCCATCACAAAATCCTGCAACCACTGAAACGCAATTGCTTCATTGGGCTCAAATAAAGCAGGCGGAAAACCTCCCAATAACCAGTGTTTTTTGAAATCCTGATCCGGAAGTTCCTTAAACTGAAAGGGTGTTAGCTCCAAATAAGAGATGCGGCCGGCGAGGGTTTCAGAACTTTGCCGCAACAGTTCGGGCGATGCGGAACCAAGAATAAGAAAGCGGCCAGGCTCCCGGCGTTGATCCACCAAAGATCTGAGCAAGGGGAACAGTTCCGGCATCCGTTGAACCTCATCCAATACGATTAGATTGGCTTCATTTTCTTTTGGTTCCGTTGGTACCGCTGATTTTCAAAGAGGCTGTATCATAAGGTAACGTAGGATTTTTTCGCCAAATAAAAAGTTGAGATCGCGCCTAATTGAGGGGGTGACTGACAGTCACCCCCTCAATACGCCCGGTCATCCGAATAATATTTTGCGGATCAAAACCTCGGTGCCGTCGAGCGCAACGTGATCATAATTCTTTACCCGGATGTCATCCTGACGACGCAGGAGGAAGGATCTGGCCGGACGTGGAATGAGTGATTACGCTTCGCTCTTGAGCAGATCCTTCCTCCTGCGTCGTCAGGATGACAACTCACGGGAGTACAGCACTCACATATACGGAGCCATTGATCTTCGGTGAAGAGGTTTAAAATTGGACAAATTTAAAATTAGATTTTAAATTTGTCCAAAAACCGATTTGAACCAGCACCTTTTTCCTGCCATTTCGCCCATTCGTCGTTATTCCCAACTACCAAACACCTTCACCCCGTACTTTCACCCCCACAAAAACAACCCATGACACGAAAAGAACTCACCGAAGCCTATAAAAATCAAAAGTTTCGAATGGGCTTGTTCCTGGTTCGGAACACGGCAAACGGCAAAATATTTATTGAAAGCAGCGTGAACTTAGACAAGATCTGGAACCGGCACCGGACGGAACTTGAAATCGGCAGCCACCGAAATACGGAGCTGCAAAAGGACTGGAAAACCTACGGCGAAGCAAGTTTTGTGTTTGAAGTGCTTGCAGAAATTGATACGGAAAATATGGATAACAATCAGATAAACAAGGAGTTAAAACTTCTGGAACAACTGTACCTCGAAGAATTACAACCCTTTGAGCCAATGGGTTACAACAAAAAACCAAAGGAGCAATAAGGTGTATTTCTATTTCCAACTTCAATTTCGCATCATCAACAGAAAACTAACCGAATTCGGATTAAAGCCCGTTTTAGGTTATATCCTGGCAGCCATTGCCTTCGTGCTGGTTTCCGTTTTTCTGTTTTACAAAACGACGTACGCCCAATATATCTACGCGGCTTTGGCACTGGGTTTTATTTCTAAACTGAGCGAGCAAAACCGGAATTACTTCCTGAAATCAACCTTTAAAACTGATACCTATTTACGCGTCAGGCTCCTGGA
>JBAXTB010000398.1:0-5185 GCA_037130425.1 Bacteroidota bacterium | reverse complement strand
GTTTCTTTGCGGCTTTTTTATAATCGGCAGGTTGTTTAACCTTTTGAATATCAAACTTTTCGATCTTTTTCAGGTAAGCCGGTCGCTTTTGTTCACGCACATACACGGGCGCCCCCCCGCCCAACACGAGGTCGTGCGCGGGAACGTCGGCAACGAGTTTTCCTTCGTAGAAAAACTCCAAACGACCGGTATCTGTCGTGACGCCAATTTCAGCGCAAGGCAAATCCCATTTATCAAATACCGCCAGCAATTCCTGTTCGCGACCGGGTTTGCACACGATCAACATACGTTCCTGGCTTTCAGAAAGCAGGATTTCCCAGTCTTTCATGTTGGCCTGGCGCGTCGGCGCTTTGCTCAGGTCGATGCGCATACCGCATTCGGCCTTGGCGCTCATTTCGGAAGTAGAGCAGGTGATACCCGCCGCGCCCATGTCTTGCATACCGACCAATGCGCCGGTTTGAATGGCTTCCAAAGAGGCTTCGAGCAGCAGTTTTTCCTGGAACGGATCGCCCACCTGAACAGCCGGCAAATCTTCGTGGGAATCTTCCGACAAATCGGCCGACGCAAAGGTAGCGCCGTGAATACCGTCTTTGCCCGTTGCCGAACCGACAATAAACACCGGATTACCTGGTCCGCCGGCGGTTGCGCTCACCGTTTCACCGGCTTTAACAATACCGGCCGACATGGCGTTGACCAATATATCATGGTTGTAACAAGGGTAAAAATACACCTCGCCGCCCACCGTTGGCACGCCGAAACAGTTGCCGTAATCGCCGATACCCTTGACGACGCCGGAAATCAGGCGCTTCATACGCGGGTTGTCGGGCGTGCCGAAACGCAGGCTGTTGAGCGCAGCGATCGGGCGGGCGCCCATGGTGAAAATATCGCGGTGGATACCCCCAACGCCGGTTGCAGCGCCCTGATAAGGCTCGATGGCTGAAGGGTGGTTATGGCTTTCTATTTTAAACACGCAGCCGAGGTTGTCGCCAATATCGACCAAACCCGCGTTTTCTTCCCCGGCGGCCACCAACAGGCGTTTGCCGGAACGGGGCAGCGTTTTGAGTTGTAAAATCGAATTTTTATAAGAGCAATGCTCGCTCCACATCACAGAAAAGATGCTGAGTTCCGTGAAATTGGGGCTGCGATCAAGTATTTTTTTGATCTGCTCGAATTCTTCCGGGGTAAGGCCGAGACTTTTAGCAGTTTCGACAGTCGGTAACGCTTCCAAAGAATGTGTATTGAGATGAATGAATGCAGCGCGGGGCTGGTAAACAGGCCGCAAAGATAGCGCGGGGAAATGGGGAATATGGGGAAAATGGTGGGGAAAATTTGGAATTCTGATTAGGCAGCGAATTTGTCAGAATCAGGATTCACAGGATTTTAGGATTTACAGGATTTTGCCTACTGTGAATAAAAATCCTGTAAATCCTAAAATCCTGCGAATCCTGATTCTGACAATTACACTACGTGTTACATTTGCGATATTAACTTCCACTTACGAATACATAATTCACCTACACCATGCAAAACACCCAAGCATCAAGCTTCTGGACCTGGTTCGCCGAAAACCAGCATAAATTCCTGTTTGTCAATGACATAGACGAAACGGAACGCGCGCGGTTGTTCGAGGAGTTAAAACTTGCCTTGCACGCCTACAACGACCGGCTCTTTTTTGAAATCGGCGGGCACAAAAAGTCGTACAAATTAGACTTGATTATTTCGGCAGAAGGCATCAGGGAACTATTCGGTGACGTGGAAGCCTTGGTGGCCGCTGCACCTGAATTGCCGAATTGGAATGTTATTGCCCTGAAACCGCCGATGGGGCCAGGTTACAAAGTCAAGTACGGCGGCCTTACGTTTGACCCGGAACAGACTATTTTTATCCCCTTAGACAATCCCGATAACCCGACCGGCGTGGGACTTTGGATTTGTTACCCCGATTTTGACGAATCAAACCGCGTAACTTATATCGGTGGTACGTTTTTGATGCTCGATTCAATTTTGGGTGAACGCTCCACCGCCATGCATATTGACCATCTGGAAGTAATTCGCACGCCGGATAACATCAGCGACTATCCGTTTTTGCATGTTAGCAGTATTAAAGAGTATATTTTGGCCAAGAAATTCATTGAGTAATTGAATTCTTGGAGGGTTATACTTCCTCCAAAATCGAACTCCCAGAAGATCCGTCGCCCGAAGTCCATTGCCAGTTTTCATGCAAACGAATGCGGCCGTCGGGCAGGATTTCCGGCTTGGAATGACAAAAACCGGTCATCAGTGCGCCGCTTTCATTCACCTGATGGTAACGCATATCAATGTTTCCGGCTTCATCAACTAATCCGATCAGGTGACCGGCGATGATTTTGCCGCCTGAATAGGTACAAGTGAGGATATTGCCGATTTGCTGGTATAAAAACAGCGTTTCGGCGGAGGTTTCACCGTTTTCGGTATTGGAGATCGGGCGGAATTGTTTGTTGTGGTAGTTGAGCATGGATTTTAAATAATAAACATTTAACGTTTCAAAAGTCCGTCCCAAAGAAAACAAATTTAATTTTGCAACATGGTATTAAAATTTGTAAATATTTGTTTTCTCGCGCTGATCTTGTGCCTGAATGTATCAAACGCTTTTGCTCAACAGCAATTGCCGGTCAGTAAACACGATTTTATCGTCATTGCGCACCGAGGCGATCATGTGTCTGCGCCGGAAAACTCGCTCGCAGCGATCAAAAGCGCCATTGCGCACGGCGTTGATTTTGTGGAAATTGACCTGCGCACGACCAAAGACAGCGTGTTGATGATTATGCACGACAACAATATTTCCCGCACAACCATTGGGAAAGGCTACCTCAGCAACTTTTATTTTGAATATTTACATCAATTCTATTTAAAAGATTTACAAGAAGATACGTTGACCCGTGAAAAGATTCCGATGTTGTCGGAAGTGCTTGCGCTTTGTAAAGATAAAATAAACATTTACCTGGATTTTAAAGATGCCGATGCAGCGGCTACCTGGAAACTTATGCGGGCATACAAGATGGAAAAACAATTCATCGTGTATATTAACAAGCCGCAGCAACTAATTGATTGGCGGAAAGTTGCGCCGGAAGTGCCTTTAATGGTGAGTTTGCCGGATTCTGTGCGCAGCGTAGAAAAAATGCTGGAATTTACCCAAAAATACAATATTACCTTGCTCGACGGCGATTACACTGATTATAGTCCCGAAATGGTCGCAGCCGCTGCAAAAGCAGGCATTACCATCTGGACAGATATTCAAGGCCCGAAGGAGGCTGAAAACTGGCCAACGGCTATTGAAAAAGGCTTAAAAGGCTTGCAGACCGACCATCCGGAGGCTTTGATTGAATGGCTCAAACAACGAGGGCTGCGTTAAGGAACACGGTAAAATTTTCCAATATAACTACGATTCCGACCGTTGACAAATAGAAAATGTAGGCCCGCCGGGAGTTGGTGAATATCAATTTCACCTGCATTTAAATCCTTTATTTTCCCACTTTGTTCCAATCGTCCGCTTGCACCAATCAGGCGGTACAGATCGGCATCTTCAATTCCTCGCATTTCTATGCTGACATAATCCCTTGCTATCGTGGGCGTTATGATGATCTTATCAAAATATTTCGCTTCTGTTTGACTGCTTATACACCCTGAACTTGGCGCGTTTCCGTGCGCCGCAATGATCGGCGCAAAAAACGCCGCTGAATTCGCCGCCCGAAGCGCCGGATTATCAATAGCATGTTGCGGCGGATTAGCTAAACAATTGTAAGTGGTGGTCGTTACAAAATCTGACAACAACAAATCCGGCCCATAAGCTTTGTTTTGAAAAATGGATTTCAAACTGCATCCCCCCGCCGCAATCGGATAATGGTCGAGCGGCTGGCACAGGTTAATCGGATTGACGCAGTACGCATACAAGGGCTGCAATAAGGGCATGGTGTTACAATCCACAATTAAATCGCCGTACTGATGAAACAAGTACACGGCGGGTTTATCGGGGCCGTTTAAAATGTTCAAATTGACAATGCCGCCAAAAAAATCGAGTACGCCAATGGCTTTGGCGTCAAATCCGGTTTGGATATTCACAGTGCCTTCTACAGAACCAAGGTCGGGGCGCGCCAAAGAATAGTTTGCCGGCAAACAAAAAGTCAGATTCGGATCGGGGGTAGGCGCATCAGGCAAACCAAAACAATCGACCGGTTTTTCGTCCGGAGTCGTCAGGAAAGTGGCCAAAAACGCTGTAAATGCGCCGGCGCTTTCTCCCCCGTAAAAGCCTATCTTATAATCAGTTGAGTCCTGTTGCCCGCGCGATTTCATAAAACGCATGGCCGCTTTGGCATCCTGCATGGCGCGGTAGGTGGCGCGAATCACTTCACTGCTATCGGCCACATACAAACAAGGTTGGGCCGCCGACACCGTGCTGCACAAAGCATAAGGCGTGTAGAAATTTCTTTTGTGGTTTCCCAAACGGTAATTAATACTGGCCACCACGTACCCGCGCCGCGCGTACTCGTGCGCGATGGCCACCGTCCCGCCATCGGTTTTGTCGCCGCCGATCCAGGCGCCGCCATGAATCATGACTAAAATGGGGCGATTACAATACGGATTACCGAGCGGTTTGTACAAGTCGAGCTTAAGCACTTCCGGTTTACCGGCAAAATTTATATCCGTGCCGTAAACAATGTCTTTAATGACCGTATCCTGATAAAGTAATTGAGTATAAGGCAGTTGCGCGGCTGCGGCGGGAAGAAAAAGTAAAAACAAGAAGGCAAAACGCAGCATTTGTTTCACGGCCAATTTGGTTTGGCGGCCAATTTTGCAATGAAAAATTACTTGGCCAAATGAAAAGTAATAATCAAAATTACAAAAAAAAGGATGATTAAACCAGTAATAAAAAACCAATCCGCAACCGATTCATACCAATCGCTGCGCTTTTCATTGTTACTTCGGATGGATAAAAAAGACAAGATGCTTGCTGTCATAAAAATAAGCGCAGCCACGGCCATTGATTCATCAATAATGGTTTCGTTTTGATGATCGACCATTTTGATGGAAGTCAAAATGAAAAAGCAAAATCCAAGCAGGTTGGATGAGGTATTGAGAATATGGGATGATTTGTCAGCAGCCATAACTACTTTTCAGCAATTTTTTGGTTAATCTCCTTGAGCAATTCAAT
>JBAXTB010000397.1:0-5207 GCA_037130425.1 Bacteroidota bacterium | reverse complement strand
CTTACAATTCAAACCGCACCCAATCCACCATCCCCACAAACTCCGAAGGATTCTTCTCGTTCTTCAGCACAAAAAACAGGTTGTGGTATTTCCCATCCGCTGTCCCCGAAACCTGAATCTGCACCTCACTGAATTCCATGTTTTTAGGATTGTTGCGCGCCTCAATCGTTGCCGTACCCAGCAAAGGCCCGTCGGCAGCGTCCAAATGCAGTTCAATACGGCCGCCGCTGCAACGGTACTTGGCGTCGCCGCTGCCTAAGCCGACTGTGATGGTGTGGACTTTGCTTAAATCACAGCGTTTAAACAGGAAAAAACTGCGGTGTTTGAGTTCATTGAGTACCACTGTGTCGCCGTTGGAAGGACGATAAGTACGGATGTTGCGCGACATGCTGTCGGCTGATTCTGCTTGCTGGAACGCAGGGCGCAGGGCGATGGTTTCACCTGCCTCTAAGGGCGCGGAAGCATCGGAGCCGCGGTCGCGGTAACCGGCCTGGAAAATAAAAGTGCCAGGAACCGGTTTCTTCTTCGGATCGGTTTGGGGCGCCGGTTTAAGGGCATAATCGCCGGAAAGCGGCGCACTTTGCTTAGGTTTTGGCGGATCACCGAGGGTCAGGATCCAGCGCACCATTTCGCCGGCGTCTTCTTCCGTGAGTTGCGGGTGCGCGCTCATAACGGTCTGGCCCCAGTTTCCGGCCCCGCCTTTGATGATTTTTTTAGATAAATCGCGCACCGCAAATTCGTTTTTCCGGTACCGCGCTGCCACCGCCTGAAACGAAGGGCCATTTATTTGGCGATCCACGGCATGGCAGGTTTTGCAATCCGAACGGTCGATGATGGTTTTTCCCTTGGCGTATTCAGCCGCCTGCATGGCCGATTGGTGCCCCTGCGCGATGGACGTAATGTCAAAACCGGTTTCCAAATAATTAATCGAGGTCGCTACGGACGTCGGGGGAATGCGCCCGTCGGCTAAGGAGCCGTCTTCCCGGTCTTCCACCGTGAGGCGGTAATGCAGCGTGTCGCCGGGCTGGTAAAAGCTGCGATTTTTGCCGCCAAGATCCCAGCGCACCACGGGCGGTTCGTTGCCGACCATGATTTTTTGTTTGACCAAACGGCTCAAACCCTGTTCGTCGGTGACACGCATTTGAACTACATACTCGCCTGCTTTTTCAAAGGTATGTTCAATGTAATCTACGGCTGTTTGGCGGCGAACCACGATGGAAGCGTCCGCAGGTGCAGGCCCGTGCGTGCGCGTGCGCGAGCCGGGTTTCAAGCCTCGGCCTTCAAACGCAACTGCCTGGCTTTCATCGCCAAAGTCCAATTCATATTGCAGCATACCGCCGTCATAGTCCTTGGTTTGCGCAGCAGAAAACACCACTTTTAGGGGCGCCGCACCGGCTGTTTTGTCAGCCTGCAACTGCGGCATCGGCGGACGATTGCCACGCACATAATCGATGCGGCTCAGGCGGGCGTCGGGGTTGGAGGCAAACCATTGCGTGCCGTATTCCAGCACCCAAAGCGAGCCGTTTTTGTCCATAAACATATCCATCGGGCGACTCAGTTTGATGCTGTCGCCGAAGGTTTCCATGCGGCTGAAATTGCCGAGGGAATCAAGCGTGACGGCCATCATCCAGTTGCGCATCCAGTCGTAGGTGATGAGCTTGCCGTTGTAGTAATCGGGAAAACGGGTTTCTGCCGGGTATTCGTCGGCGTAGTACACCGGACCGGCCATGGCGCTGCGGCCGCCGTTGCCCAATAAGGGGAAATCAGGCGAATTGCTGTAAGGATACCAGATAAAAGCGGGTTGGGCCGGGGGCAAATCACGGGCGCCGGTATTGTTGGGCGAGTTGTTTACGGGGTGTTCCGGGTTAAACCAGGCGCCGAATTTTCCGGTGGTAAAATCGCGCTCGCGGTAGGGTTTGTTGTTTGCGACAAAATAAGGCCAGCCAAAAAAACCAGCGGCGCGGGCGCGGTTCACTTCGTCGTGACCGGCTGGGCCGCGGGTGGTGTCGGGTTCGCCGGCATCCGGACCCACTTCGCCCCAGAACAACAGTTTGCGCCGACTGTCTAAGGAAATGCGGAACGGATTGCGGCAGCCCATCACATATATTTCAGGCCGACCATTGGAGCCTTCCGGGAATAAATTGCCGGGCGGGCATTTGTACGTCCCATCGGGTAAAGGTTTGATTCTTAATATTTTACCTCTTAAATCCATCGTGTTGGCCGACGATTTTTGCGAATCCCAGGGGCTGCGGCCGGGCCGTTCGTCGAGGGGCGCATAACCTTCAGACGCAAAGGGATTGGAGTTATCGCCCGTAGAAAGATACAACATACCATCGCCGTCAAATTCGATGCAACCGGCGGCGTGGCAACATTCCACACGCTGCACCGCCACTTTCAGCATCACAATTTCCGAGCGGGTATCCAAGGAATCACCCACAAAAACAAAGCGTGAAAGGTAGTTGACCGACTCGTCGCCCACCGGCGAATAATACAGGTAAATCCAGTGGTTTTCCGGGTATTTCGGGTCGAGGGCAAGGCCCAGCAACCCGTCTTCCTCCTTGTCGTACACCGGCAGTTTATGCGCCAGCGTTACCATCCCGGATTCCGGATTAAAGAGTTTCAAGGCGCCCCGGCGTTCGATCAACAGGATTTTACCATCTGGCAGCATTTCAAATTCCATTGGCTCGGTAAGGTCTGTGGCCAGCACGGTTTTTACAAAGCGGCTGTGATCGGGCAATTCGGCGGTTTTGCAACGTTCGTAGTGCAGGCGTTTGTTGTCGCCCACCGCGTATTTGATGCCGCCGAGCAGATGTTTCAAAAAATCGGGTTCGGCATACGATTCGAGGGTATGGCCCAGGCCCGTATAAAACGAGCGGCCGCCGTCGTAATCATGGTACCAGGAAATGGGGTGGCAGGGCGCTTTTTCGCCGTGTTGGCACATCGTTCCGCCCTTGTACGAGTTTTCGTCGAGGGCCAGCAGCACCGTTACCGTCGGGTTGAACTCCTTGATATTGTACCATTCGTCCTTGCGCATCCAGGTATCGCCCTTGAGGTGGCGCGTGGCCGGATGGTCGTGGTTGAGCACATTGAGCGTCGCGTCCTGAATGGCGGGGTGGCCATTGAAATAGCCGCCGCTCAAGCCGCCGAACCATTTCCAGCCGTATTCCGTATCGGTGGCGGAATGCACGCCCACGAAGCCGCCGCCAGCCTGGATATAGCGTTCAAAGGCGTTTTCCTGCTCCGGATTGAGCACATCGCCCGTGGTACACAGGAACAACACGGCTGCGTATCGGCTCAGGTTTTTTTCATTAAAATCGGCGCCTTCTTCGCTGGTGTCCATCACCATATTGTTTTCCCGGCACAGTTTGCGCAGCGCGGCGATGCCCGTGGGAATACAGGCGTGGCGGTAGCCCTCGGTTTTGGAAAACACCAAGATACGGGGCGGGTCGTCGCTGTGGGTGCAAGCGGTGCAAAACAGGAGGCTCAACAAAGTGGCCGAAAACAGGAAAAGGACAAACAGGCGCATAGATGAAGGGAGTGCTATACGCCGCCGCAACAGGAGGGTGTCTCCAATTGCTTGGGCGTATAAAGTATGCGGCGAAAATAGCAGATGATTTTGTGATGAGGGGCTTTTGCAGGAAATTATTTGGGGGAAATATGGCACATGAATAACTAATTTTTTCACCGGGCACGCGTTTTGCTTCGCTTAATACCAAGCGCAGCGGTAGGGCATTATAGGGGAAAGAACGAAGACCCAACGCAAACTAAGTCAGTTCAAACGAACGTACAAGTTCTTCTTCCGCTGTGCTTGATCTTCCCAGCCCTTAACCTCGATGCTCCTCTTATGTTTAGCCTTCGCTTTCCCCATGCTCAATGCCCCAGGACCGGGGCATTGAGCGGAAGGAACGTAAAGGCCATGCTTAAAGGGATAACATCAGGCAAGACGAAAAAGCAACTAATATCTACATTCCTGCGCCAATGGTCATAGAACGTTTGTGAAAGCAAATTTCAAGACATGAAACAATATAGACTCCTCTACTTTGCGTTTTTCGCGCTTATCTTGCTAAATATCAGCTGCCGCCATGAACCCTTACATGATTTTCCCGACGCAGGTTACGGCTGCCTTGCACCATACCTTAGCCCTGTTACGCCCACGCGCGACACCTCCTTTCATTGCTGCAATTGCCCTTGGGATTGGCAGGAACTCGTTTCATCGGCTATCCCGTATGATTATCTAAACCCTTGTTTTAACCCGAATAACAATAACCAATTGGCTTATTATCGTGTGGATAATACGATGCCTGGGTTTCATGGTTATGAAATATGGGTAGATGATTTTTGTACAAAGGAGAAAAAGTTGATTGCGACAAATGCTTTGTACAGCATTACATGGGGTAAAAACAACTGGATTTTATACACAGGGATCGATCAAAACCTTTACAAAGTTAAATGCAATGGCGATAGCCTTACACAGGTTACGAATGCTCCGGCTGGTTCGTACAACAGATTTCCTAAGTTTAATCCGACGGGTGATAAGGTTTTGTACCAAAGCGATTTATTCGGTCAAAATCATTTGATGATTCTTGATTTGGATAAACATGATCCGACAGACACAATTTTAAAAGAGGAGTCGTTACTCGGAATTATTGCCTGGGATTGGGTTACAGACACTACGATCTGTTATGTAGTTTGGAGCCCAACAATTCAGATAGGTCTTTACAACACTGAATCAAGGGAAAAAACTGTTTTAAATGAGTTTATGATTCAACATTCAACGGATTCGATTATCAGCAGTGTTGCGCCTTTACGCGCAGAAAACAGCATAATATGGTGCGGTCCTGGTGTCGTCGGTAAAACGAATATTACGACAAAACATTCGGAAGTAGTGATTAAACGCTTCCCCGAAGAATTCTTTTTAGACATTTCCGTACTTCAAAACGGCACTGATTTTCTCTTAAACAAACGGGTAAGGCATCAGATTGATAACTGTACGGTGGATAGTAACTTTGATTTCTATTTGGTAAATAGTTCAGGTACAAAGTTTAATAAATTGAATCTTTTGGAATAGATGTTCGTGTGGTGATATTCTCCCGCCGCGCGCGGCACATGAATCCACCACGGATTACACAGATTTACACAGATTACGCACAAATTTTAAAATCTGTGGTAATCTGTGAAATCTGTGGTGAACTAAACGCGTGGCATAT
>JBAXTB010000396.1:0-5216 GCA_037130425.1 Bacteroidota bacterium | reverse complement strand
TCTTTTCCGGCAATGGAGTTGGGGATGCTGTCGGGGTAAAGCGGAATTATTTTTTGGGCCATCACAGAAAACGTTGATTCGAGTAGCAGGATAAATGCAAAAACATGTTTTTTCACCGTGAAATGCGCTTGTTTAACGACGGAATTTGGTAGAAAAGGCTTGTTTCGTCCTTCAACCGCCTACCGATGCAGCGGGTCCCACCATCGGCGTTTTAAAACGATGGTGCAAACGCTCAAAACTACAATGACGATTGCTGTGCTGCCCCACCTGCCCAAAATAAAATAAATGGGCAACACGGTCATGCTGATTTGTGCCACAATGCCGACGAATACATTCGCCATGTCTTTGCTAAAATTGTGGTTTTGCTCAAATGTCGGGTCATCGGCCCGCACGGCGTCATATACCGGCCCCCAAAATCCCCAGGGGCGCACCTGCGCGTAAAACGATTTTAAGGTCGACATTTCGGTAGGCGGATTGAGCAATGTGCCTGCCAAACAACCAATGAGTGAAAAGGCCAATAACAAGGGGAAGTAGAAAATAGGCAATTTTTGGGTGAAAATATCCGGAAAAGCAGCCATGACAGTAGGCATCGCCAGTGCTGCCACGATACCGGCGGCCATGCCCCAAAAGAACCCGGAAGCATTGAAACGCCACCAATACCATTTGAATACATTGGCTGCCACATAACCGCCGTATAGCCCGCCCACGATCCATTGCAGGATGCTTTCCACGCTGCCGGCATAAAAACCGAGCACGAAACTGATGACAACGACCGCCAAACCGGAGCCGTAATTCATCAGCAACACGCTGCGATGCCCGGCCTTCGGATTGATATGTTTGAGGTAAATGTCATTGACAATATAGGATTGCGCTGCATTCAGGGTGCCGGAAAAAGTGCCCATAAAAGCGGCAATTAAGCCTGTAAGCACCAAACCGAGTAAGCCGGTCGGGATCAGGTTGTTAATGGCTGCGGGCAGGATGCGTTCAAAGTCGATAAACGTTTTTCCGTTTGCATCTACAGCGTTCAAATTCAATTGGTTATAGTACAAAAGCGCCAACACGGCGAAGCCTGTCACCATCGCGTACCGAACCGGTAACAAAACCACCGATACGAATCCCGACATTTTGGAAGCCTCCTGCGGCGATTTTGTGGACAGTATTTTTTGCATATCGTAGTTCGGCGCCGGACCGGCCAAACTGGCCAAAACGCCCTTGAATACCATCATCATAAACATAATGCCGAACAGCGAATATCCGTCTTCCGCCACCTTTTGATTTACTTCCGGAATAATGCCGGTCCAATCCATGCCCATGTTCCAGCCGAAACCAAGGTCGTACCAGGCTTCCGGCACCGCCAAACTTGTTCCGTGTAAATGATACATGGCAATGCCGCCGACGCAAAATGCCGCAACGGTCATAATCGCGTACATCACCACATCGCCGATTACAATGCCTTTCATACCGCCCAAAATGGAGTAAAAAACGGCAAAAAGGGTGAAAATAATGCCGTAAAAATGCGGTACCCATTTAAGCGCGATGTCGAACGGCATGTAAGCGCGCACGTAATCCCAAGGCAGGAATATCTCTACAAATTTTCCCAAACCGATAAAACCGTAAGCCAGAAAACCTAAGCAACCAATCAACGCAAATGCCACCACCACGGCATGCGACTGGGCCACCCCGCGCCCGTGCCCGAAGCGCGAGTGTATCCATGCTGCGCCGGTAGCCGCATTCGAGCGCCTTAGCCAGCTCGACAGGAAAATCATCAAAAATATCTGGTTAAACGAAGGCCACAACCAAGGCAACCATACCGATTTCAGGCCATACACAAACAGAATCGTCACCATCCACATGGTACCCGAAATGTCGAACATATCATGGGCATTCGACAAACCCAGCATATACCAGGGCAGGCTTTTGCCACCCATCAGGTAGTCTTCCTTGCTGCTTTGCGCCTGGCGCCGCATACGCAGACCGATATAAATAATCACCAAGAGGTAAATTCCGATAATGGCAAAATCAAGGAAATGCAACTTCATCTTGCAATAGTTTAGTGTTTTTGCTATTTATTCGTCCCGACGCTTTGTGCAGCAGGCATACTCGCGCCCAGATGTGCAACAGGCGCTTTTACGGGTTTGGGTTTTTTATAAAACCGATGCAAATCTTGTTCAAATAATGTACTGTCATCCTTGTAAAATGCCTGGAAATCGGCCGCGCCGGGATGGCCGGGGTAGGGCGCGTAATGGTGTTTGTGGTTTGCATTGCGCCAAACCAGCACGTATGCAATGCGTTTTCCGACCGGATCGGCCTGAATGTTTTTTAGTAAAACAGTAGTGTACCAATCGGGGCGTTTGATGCCCTCTAAACCGGTTTCTGCCAGGGCTGCAATTTTGTGGCGGGCTTCGGCGGTTTCAACTACCGTTTTGAGGCATTTTTGAAAGCGCAATTCCCCTTCAGCACTCATCAGATCGCCGTAATCGTCAAAACTCAGGATGTCGGCCCATTCATCGCCGGGGTAAAAGCGCAAAAAATCGACAGCATTTTCAAAATGCTCGGAAGTGTTGTACGCATATAAAATGTTATGCAAGCCTTTTACGTCGCGCAAATACGATACCGTAAAACGCCAAAGCGCCTTAAAATCTTCCGGGCTTGTATGGCCTTTGCCCCACCAAAACCAGCCGCCGGTTAATTCATGGAAAGGGCGAAAAATAATTGGAATTTGGCGTCGGTTAAACAAACCGCCTGCGCGTAAATCATTGACAAATTCAGCAAAACGATCTAAATCGGCCTTGTAACGCGCGTGCATTGATCCGCCGGGTATAATTTTGTGTACCGCAGCCGTAGTATCCCAGGCCGAGCCGCCGGTGGTATAATTATCCAAATGCCAACTAATCGTAATCACCCCGCCGCGTCGGTAGCCGTCTTTAATCCAGCCTTTCATGTGCTCAAAATTGACGGAATCAAGGTTGTACGGCAGGTCATGTTCCAAATTGCCCAATTCCCAGCCGTACACTGCCGGAAAATCGCCGCAAACAGCCTTGACATCGGAAGCGCCCGGTTTTTCTCTCCAATCGACGCCATAAGCCAGGTCGTCCTGATGCCCGAACAGCAGTTTTCCTTGTTGAATGCTTTGCTGAAGGTTCAGGAAAACGGCCTGGGTGCGTTTGGTCGCATGTAAGTCAATCGGAACGACCGCCGTTTGCGCCCATGCCGCGCCGGGAAGAAAAAGGCATAGTAATAACCATGCGGATATAGTTCGGAGCAAAGCAGAGGGCCTCATTACGAATAGATTTTTTGTAAAGAATTGAATTGGAATTGTTTATGCGCCAAAGCAACAGGTTTTGTGCAATTTGGGTTTCAAACGTTTCGGATTGCACAAAAACTGTTGCAGCAGCTAAACATGCGGATTTATTTGAGGCCGTTCGGGAGAGGGCATATCATAAGTCGTCTTTTTTGGCAACTTGAGGATCGTTCGCAAAATATTATTCTGATGACCGAGCGTATTGTCGGGGTGACTGATAGTCAACCCGACAATTAGGCGCGATCTCAACTTTTTATTTGGCGAAAAAACGCACGTTACCTTATGATACAAGCGCTCCCGAATGCCCAAAACAAGTAAGTTTTAATACATTGGCCCATCCGACAAAATCACATCGTCGACATTGATTTCAAAGTCTTCCATAGCCGTGTTTCCGGTGGAGAAACCGATTTTGATATAGTCCAGCGTACCTTTAACATCAAATTCTGTCCCGTTGCCGCCCCATTTGTCAATGCCTACTTTTGAAAGGTTCAGGCTCACCAACTGCCAACTGCCGTTTGTGGAGAACAAGTAATCGGGCGAAGTTTGACTGATGCCCCATTTGGTATCAGCCTGGAACATTTCCACCTGGAAATAGCCGCGTTTGGTACCGGTATTTACCCAGACATTGAGGTAGGGATTTTTTAAATCGCCTAACTTAAATTGTCCGTCTTTCTGAATGGCGCCGGTCCAGTCCCAGCTGGCTACCGCGTCTTTTTGAACGGTCAGGTAATTATTCCCCGAAATAGGAGCGACGGCACCTGCGTTGATGCCGGTTGTTGCGCCTGTATTTGTTTGAAAATCAAATGCGCCGCTTTCAAAGTCGAATGCCACGGCCACCGGTTTGAGCGGGCCGTCGGTAATCATCACCTGGTCGAGGCTGATTTCAAACGGATCGGCGCCATTGCCTTGTTTGAATTCAAACGAGAAGAAATCAAGTTTGCCGTCTTTCGAGAAATTAAGCGCGCCGTCGCCAAACCAGTTTTCAAACGGGAAATCCGTCAGTTTGATGGAACGCCATTCCCAACCGTTGGTCGCAAAGGTGTAATTGTCGTTGGAATTGCTGGACGTTGCGCCGGTAAAATGCCCGCCACCGCGCACACCGCCTTGACTAACAACTAATTGCGCATAACCTTGTTTGCCGTTGGTATTTACCATAAACGTGAGGTGCGGATCATGGAAACCGGTCAGGTCAACCTCGCCGCTTTTCATCCGACCAATCAGGGTGTTCCACTGATCTGGTACGTCGTCTACATGTACGGAAAGGTAGTTGGAGCCGCGGCCTTTCGGAATGGCAACCGCATTGATGCCGTTTGTGGAAGCAATATCAACCGCCTGAAATGGATTCACACCGTCTTCAAAATCCCAAATTACCTTGGGCGCAACCGGGTCGTAGCCAGCATTCGGGTTGTAATCAACCACCGGAATAGAAGGCGAGGTTCCATTGTCGACGTCGCCCAGACCGACTAATTTAACAACCACCGCGTCAGGCAAAGTAAGTCCTTGTGTAGGCACGCTCAGTTGCGTGAGTGCGCCCGCGCCCGCGACGTTTATTTTTTGACCTTGAATATAAACCGTGGTAATCAAATCAAGGTTTTCGCCTTTGATTTTAAACGGCTGCGAACGCTCAATTTGGGATGGCCAATTGGTAACGATCGCTTTCGGATAAATCGGTTTAAACGTTTGTGTGCTGGTGGTGAATTTTTTAAACGCTGTTTCAAGCATCACCGGCCCGGCATCAACCGTGCGTGGAACTTTTACTTTAACCGCTGTTTCCGATTTGGAAACGATTTCAGCCTGACGCAGGTTTTTACCCATAATTACCCGGTTGGTTTTACCGAGGTTAGTACCTTCAATGGTGACTTCGGTGCCGATTTCAGCCGTTTCCGGGGTGATTTTTGTAATGGTCGGAACCGGG
>JBAXTB010000395.1:0-5230 GCA_037130425.1 Bacteroidota bacterium | reverse complement strand
ACAAGTACTGGTATCCTCAGGGTATTCAATGCTCCTTATTCCACCTTCACAAACCGACTAACGCCCATTTTCTCCTCCCCATTCATCAACACCAGCACATACACGCCATTCGGCAAGTTTGCCACGTCAATACTGCCGGCAAATTCGATATCCAGCCAGCGTTTGCCGGTTATGTCATTGATCCACACGCGGGTTCCAGGGGCTATCGTGCCGGAAGTTTGCAGGTTTAGCCATTGACTTACCGGATTTGGGTACACGCTCAGGTTGTTGAAACTTAGAATTGGTTGGGTCAATTCACCCAATTGTGGCGCATTCAAACCGGGCAATGTGGTGAGCAATCTTGAAATAGAATAACTGGAGCAGTCGGCTTTTACCCGCCAGTGGTATGCCGTGTTGGGTTGTAAACCGCTGAGCGTCACCTGTGTACCAGTTACGGTGCCGAGGGTAAAATAAGTGCTGCTGTTCGCGTATTTGAGTTGAAGCGTATAATTGTATGCGCCACTGGATGCCGACCATGAAATAACGGCTGTCGTTGCAGCAATGCTGTTGTTGTTTAGAACTGCCGGGGCTTCACAAGTTCCACCGCCACCACCGGAAGCGGAGGTTGTGAATGACATGATGGACGAATACGCCGAACAATTGGCCTTTACCTGCCAGTTGTACGTGGTGGAAGCGGCCAAACCAGTCAATGTGTAATTAGATGCAGCGGTGGTACCCGCCGTGAGCCAGCTTGAACTGCTGCCGACTTTATACTGCACCGTGTAACTTGTTGCACCCGAAACAGCGCCCCAGGATACATTGGCCGAACTGCTGGTAAAACTGCCGCTGCCGAGGTTGATCGGCGCATTACAGGTTCCGCCACCGCCACCACTGTTGCCGGTGGTGAAACTGGCTGTGGCAGAGAAATTGGAACAGTCGGTTTTTACTTGCCAGTCGTACCCGGTGCTACTTGATAAACCATTGATTGTCATCGAAGTAGTGCCGGTCGTTCCTGCGCTGGTCCAAGTGGTAGCGGTGCTTAGTTTATATTGCACCGAGTAAGCGGTAGCTCCAGTCACAGCGCCCCAGTTTAGTTGTGCTGAGTTGCCGGTGATGTTTGTGGTTGTCAGTCCTATTGGCGCAGTGCCGGTTTGAGTCAGACAGGTGGCTGCCAATATTTTTGAACGGATTTGATTGCCAGGTACCGGACCAAAGCCGTTGTTGAAATTAATGCCGTAATTGGTTAAGTGGCAATAACTCATAATGGTGCCGCCGTTCACAGGCGCAGGACCGGGCGCACAAGAGCCTTCCGGCGTTACGCAATTATCGAGCGCGCCGCCGGGCCAGCTACAAGAGTGGGTGTGCCAGGAGCCGAGGTTGTGACCGAGTTCATGTGTGACTACTTCCACAGTCCAGGAGTAGGTCGGCACGTTTTGGTAACTGGTCGTGATGGCGCTCACGCCGAATGCATATTGCTTGAGGCAAATAACATCCACATAAGCGATGCCGCCACCAAGGCTGCGGGTGCTAAGGAAATGCGCCAGGTTACCGGTAAAATTGGTGCCCCGCGTGGTACGGAAAGCATTCAAAACGCCGCTGGTGCTGGTTTGGGAAATGTAAGGGTCGGGTGTGGTCCATACATAAATTTGTGAAATAGAAACGCTTACATTTTCGTTGGCATAAAGGGTTGCAACCTGGTTAAAAAGCGCTGTAACATAATTGTTTACGTTTGTTACATTCGAGCCTTTGTCCTGATACAGTTTATAATCGCATTCAAAATAAACCTGCACCGTTTTGCAGCCTACCCCGCGGTCGCCTGCGCCTTCGGGACTTTCAAAACTGTGGATGTTTTCATCCGTAAAACAGGAGTAAGGCGCAGCGGCGTGCAAATCGGCGGTTTTGTAAAACACGTAGTTTTCAGAGCCGTCTTCCATGCGCGCGAGTTGGTAGGTTCCGTTGTCGTCGGTGGCCATTGCGACCACGCCGTCGGGAAAAATACTCAGACTTGCTAAGGAATAGTTATTGCCCTGCATGATGCCCCGGTAATGCAGGCCGCGTGAAACGGGCACATTGTCCTGGGCCTTTTCACCCAAAGTACCGAAGGAAAATTCCGGCGCCAGGATGTCAACCCGTGCCATTTCCAGCGTGTAGGTTTCGCCGCTGCTGGTCGGGATTTGAAATTGTAGGGTAGGGGGGGCGGTTTCCAGGATTTGGCTGAGTTGGTTCCGGTCGAGGCTAAGGGTGGTAGCATGGTCGACGGTGGCTTTCACGTCGGAACGGTCTTGCACCTGGTCGAACAATTGAACGGATTGGAAATCACCAGACAAGCGGTAACTTTCCAGCCATTTTGCAACGGCGCCGGTGTTTTGGGCTTGGGGAATTGCCGGGAGCAGAAAGCTCAACATCAGCAGGATAACGAAGGATCGGTTAGCGATTAAAAAAGATTTCATCATGTGTAATATAAAGATTAAGAAGTGAAAAAATCGATTCTGGGTAATTCGGTCAACTACGACGGCGCACTGTTGGGCGCAATGCCACCGGATCTTTGGGACGCGCAGCGGGCTATTTACTACGGCGATTCCCTGTTCGAGTCGATTCGGGTTTTTAATGGGCGCATACCGCTCATGGCGGCGCATTGGGATCGGTTGTCGGGCGGATTAAAAGCAATGAGGTATGATGTGCCGGCCTCCTGGTCTGCCGATTTTTTTGAAAATGAGATCCTGCGCACAACGTTGTCATCCAACGCCCGCGTTCGGTTAACCGTCTGGCGTACACCCGGCGGTTTGTTTTTGCCTGAAAATAATGATCCCCGATTCCTAATCACCGCGCAGGGACTGGAATCGAGTCGTTTTCAATGGTCAGAACAAGGTTTGATCCTTGGATTTTGCAATTCGGTGCGCTTGCCGCTCGATGCGCTGTCGGGATTCAAGTCATTGAACTCGGCGCGGTACGTGGCGGCAGCGCAGGAAGCGCATGCGCGGGGTTGGGATGATGGAATCGTGCTGAATGCACAGGAACGTGTTTGTGAAGCGACGAGTAGCAACCTCTTTTGGTTCGAGGGAAATACCCTTTGTACCCCGCCGCTTGCTGATGGCTGTGTAACGGGAACAATGCGTAAAATATTATTGCAGTTAAGAGACCATCATGGCTTGGGGGTACAGGAGAAATCTGCTACTTTCGCCACAGTTTTAGCGGCTGATGAACTGTTTTTGACAAATGCGATCAGGGGGATTCGATGGGTGCGGGAATGCGAGGGAAAGGTTTATGATTGTACCAAAACCAGATCCTTGTTTGAACAAGTGGTCGAGAAAATTCGCTCGGAATGAGCGTTTTTGGCGCACTTTAGAAGGCATTTTTAAGGCTCAAAAAAAGTGACTTTTTGTGCAAAATATTGATTGTGAATCGCTAAAACTTTAACATTTAACAATAGTTAAAATTTTTGAATCACCTGACCTATGAAGAAAATACTCGTTGCCAACCGGGGTGAAATCGCCCTGCGCGTGATGCGCACCGCCCGTAAAATGGGCATCAAAACGGTTGCCGTGTACTCGGAAGCCGACCGCAACGCCCTCCACGTTCGCTTCGCCGATGAGGCTTATTGTATTGGTCCGGCGCCCTCCGCCCAGAGTTACCTGCGCGCCGACAAAATCCTTGAAATCGCCATCCAAACCGGTACGGAAGGTATCCATCCGGGTTACGGTTTTTTGAGTGAAAACGCGGTTTTTGCCCAAAAGGTCGCTGATGCGGGCATCGCCTTTATCGGCCCGCGCCCCGACAGCATTGAAATGATGGGCAGCAAACTTGCCGCCAAGGACGCTGCCAAAAAATTCGGTGTGCCCATGGTGCCCGGCATTGAAGAAGCCATTACGGACGTAGAAATGGCCAAAGAAATCGGTCGCCGCGTGGGTTATCCGATTTTGATTAAGGCCTCGGCTGGCGGCGGTGGCAAGGGTATGCGCGTGGTGGAAGCCGAGGAAGATTTGAAAGAACAAATGGAACGCGCCATTTCGGAAGCGGTTTCTGCTTTCGGTGACGGCTCTGTTTTTATTGAAAAATACGTGACGTCTCCACGCCATATTGAAATACAAGTGCTGGGCGATACGCACGGCAATCATGTGTATCTGTTTGAGCGTGAATGTTCTATCCAGCGTCGGCACCAAAAAGTGGTGGAAGAAGCGCCGAGCGCGATCCTGACGCCGGAACTGCGCAGGGAAATGGGCGAAGCGGCCATCCGCGTGGCCAAAGCCTGCGACTATGTGGGCGCCGGCACGGTAGAGTTCCTGATGGACCACGAAATGAAATTTTATTTCCTTGAAATGAATACCCGCTTGCAGGTGGAACACCCGGTAACGGAAATGATTACGGGCTTAGATTTGGTGGAACTGCAAATCCGGGTGGCGCGCGGGGAAACGCTGCCGTTCAAGCAGGAAGACCTGCGCATCAACGGCCACGCGATCGAGTTGCGCGTGTGCGCGGAAGACCCGATGAACAATTTCCTGCCTTCGGTGGGTACGTTGACGCGTTATCGTTTGCCGGTTGGTCCGGAAATACGGGTGGACGGCGGCTACGAAGAAGGTATGGAAGTGCCGATTTATTATGATCCGCTGCTGGCCAAATTAGCGGTACATGGCAAAACCCGCGCCGAAGCGATTCAATTGATGAAACAGGCCATTGCCGGGTATGAAGTGGAAGGTTTGGCGACGACTTTGCCGTTCGGCCGCTTTGTAATGGATCACGAGGCCTTTGTTTCTGCTGATTTTGACACCAATTTTATCAAATACTATTTCACGCCGGAGAAATTGGTGGAAAGCCACGCCGGGGAAGCCGAAGTGGCGGCGCTGCTGGCTCTGCGCGCGCATTTGCAGTATAAAAAGCAATTGACGGCGGTGGAGGTAGGGGAGAGTAACTGGAAGGAACGGGTGTAGGGCAATATTATTGACTTAAGCGTTACCAAAGTCCTGAAAGGACGAAACCATTAGAATTAGGCAACGCCTAATTTAAAATGGCCAAGGTTTTGAGAAGCCCTGAAAGGGCGGAATCACACGTAGCGCCGGATGATTTCGCCCTTTCAGGGCTTAGATCTCGCGTTGCCTCGAATAGCAGGGTGTTACCCTGCCTTATTGATTTCGCCCCATTCGGGGCTAAGGAAATCCTTAAGTCAGCGACATAGGGGTATGGGGCAATGTCATTGACTTGAGGATTTGAGATTACATGATTTAAGATTACATGATTTAAGATGTAGTCGCGTATT
>JBAXTB010000394.1:0-5278 GCA_037130425.1 Bacteroidota bacterium | reverse complement strand
TCGTTGATAATATACGTACGATCATGGATGATCTCATCAAAATTGCCGGCTTCCGTATATCTCAATCGGTTTATGATGCGGTTGTTAAAGTTGCCGGGGAGTAGATCGGATGCCCGGCATCAAGTGTCGGCCTGACTCCAAAGTCAGTCCGACACTACGCGGGATGCCAGGGGAGATTGTGCTTGGCTTCCCCTACCAAGATGCCATACCGGAGCGTGTATCGTAAGTCGTCTTTTAAGCGCTTGGAGAATAGTTCGCAAAATATTATTTTGCCGTTGTTGGCGTCCTCGCCATAGCCGTCAGGCTATGGCGAGGACGCCAACAACGGAAAGAAACGCCTGAAATGCTATTCAAAGGTGCACCGGAAGACCTTTTAGGCTTTGTGCCTCATTTCGATTATGTGTTATTAGATCTTTCACAAATACCAACAGAAATCCTGGAAAATTTGGAGTTTCTGTTTTTGCGAAATGTCTTGTTAGCCCTGAAACAAAGCCGGAACGCCGAATATGTAGCAGTATCTTGGGAAAAAATCATTATTTTTGCACCGAAAGTGCGTAAAAAGAGCCTTGATTTTGAACTTTTTTATACGCCAAAGCAATATTTGAGCGACCAAGATAATTTGCATAAAACCTATTGCGGCGGAGTATAAAGCAACCGTGATTTATTTAAATACCAGTTCTAACGTTTTTAATCAAAAGTTAAGAGAAATGGAAAACGCATTATCTGCCGCAGAACAAAAAGAACTCAAGCCTTTCCTGCTTCAAATGTATGAAGAATGGATGGAAAAGGGCGAAAAGAAGGGAATAGAAAAGGGTTTGGAAAAGGGGTTGGAGAAGGGGATGGAAAAAGGAATCCTAACCATGCTGGTAGCCTTCATTCAAAATGATCCTAAGATGGATAATGTTTCCATTGCCAACCTTTTCAAAGTCTCACTTGAAATGGTGATGAAAGCGCGTAAAATGCTATCAGAACAATAGCGGTTGTCTGAAATTAGCATGGTATAATGCCCCCCTTTCATTCGAAAAACCGGAATCATTTCCTTATTCGTCGTCGCCGGTTTCAAGTGTCGGCCTGACTCCGCAGGCAGCCCGATACTGCGCGGGATGCAGGTGCATATTGTTTGCCCTTCTTCCCTTAGCGCCATAATTTCCAACAACGTACATTTGCCTGTCCTGCCTCCCGCAGACCGAGGGCAGATTGGTTCCTTGTTGAATGTTCCTTGCTGGATGTTCCTTGTTGAATGTTCCTTGTTGAATGTTCGATACAGAAATCATCCCCTCCACACACCAGCCTAAAAGAAAAAACGACCTATGCAGCAACTTTCAAAACACGTTTTATCAGGGCGCCCGGAGACGGGTTTACTTGCGTTACCGGAAAAAGTGCTGCAATTCGGTACCGGCGTGCTGCTGCGCGGCCTGCCCGATTATCTGATAGACCAAGCCAACCGACAAGGCATTTTTAACGGCCGCGTAGTCGTGGTAAAATCCACGGACACGGGCGATGCAAGCGCTTTTGAGCGACAAGACGGCTTGTACACGTTATGTATCCGGGGTTTTGAAAACGGTCGCCCGGTTTCGGAAAACATTATTTCAAGCGCCATCAGTCGGGTGCTGTCGGCGGGCAAACAATGGCCTGAAATACTGGCTTGTGCCGCCAATCCGCTGCTGGAGATGGTCGTGTCAAATACCACCGAGGTTGGGCTGCAAATGGTTCGTGAAGACATCTGCCAATCGCCGCCCAATTCATTTCCGGGCAAATTATTGGCGTTTTTGTTAGCGCGCTATCAGGTTTTCCAAGGCGATACATCCAAAGGTTTAGTAATTGTGCCCACGGAATTGCTGCCCGAAAACGGGAAATTGCTTAAATCCATCCTGCTGGAATTGGCCCAATTGAATACACTGGAATCCGGGTTTGTGGACTGGCTCGAAAACGCCTGTACCTTTTGCAATTCCCTCGTGGATCGAATTGTGCCGGGCAAAGCTTCCGCTGCGCAAACCGCTGCTTTGGAGGAAATCCTCGGATACCGCGATGAATTGCTTGCCGTGGCCGAACCTTATTGCCTTTGGGCCATTGAGGGCGATGAAAAGGTGGCTTCCATATTAAGTTTTCAACAGGCAAATCCTGAATCCGTCATCATTGCGCCGAACATCGAACGATATCGCGAGCGCAAAATTCGCTTGCTCAACGGCGCGCACACGCTGAGTTGCGCACTGGCCTACATGAGCGGTTTCAACACCG
Source organism: Bacteroidota bacterium (assembly GCA_037130425.1). Taxonomy (GTDB): domain Bacteria; phylum Bacteroidota; class Bacteroidia; order Chitinophagales; family Saprospiraceae; genus M3007. The sequence goes on along the minus strand of JBAXTB010000394.1, from coordinate 3,040 downwards.
TGCGTGCGGCCATGGAAAACGCCGACATGGCTGCTTTTATCGAGCGCCTTTTGCTGGAGGAAATCGCCCCGGCCATCCCTTATGCCTTGCCGCCGGGCGATGCCGAACAATTCGGCCGACAGGTGCTGGACCGTTTCCGAAACCCTGCGGTAGAACACCGTTGGCTGAGTATTTCCGTACAATATTCAGCCAAAATGCGGATGCGAAATATCCCGGTGCTGCTCGAACGTTACCGCAAAAACGAAACGCCGCCGCCTTGTTTTGCCTTGGGTTTTGCAGCGTTTTTATGCTTTTACCGAAAACCGGATTTCACGATACAAGACGATACGGCGGCGTATTTTATAGAGAAATGGGAAACGCTGCCGCCCAAAGATTTGGTTTATAAAATATTGGCCGACAAAGATTTATGGGGCGCCGACCTCAGTATTTTGCCTGGTTTTAAAGAATTAGTTTTTCAATTTGTATCAGACATCCTCGCAGGCGGCGCACAACAGGTTTTACATGATTTGATGCGATAACATGAAAACATTCCTCGACCAACATTTTTTGCTTCATACGGCCGCAGCGCAGCGGCTTTACCACACGTATGCGGCGCCCATGCCGATCATCGATTACCACAACCACCTGCCGCCTCAGCAGATTGCGGAAGACCATTGTTTTGAAAACCTCACCCAAATCTGGTTGTACGGCGATCATTACAAATGGCGGGCCATGCGCGCGCAAGGCATTCCCGAAAAATACTGCACCGGCGACGCGAGCGACTGGGAAAAATTTGAAAAATGGGCCGAAACGGCGCCTTACACCATCCGCAACCCGCTGTACCACTGGACGCATCTTGAGTTGCGCCGCTATTTCGGCATTACGGATTTGCTCAGTCCGGCGACCGCGCGCGCTATTTATGAGCAGGCAAACGCGATGTTGCGCACGCCGGAATTTTCCGTGCGGAATTTGTTGCGCAAGATGCACGTCCGCGTACTCTGCACCACCGACGACCCGACGGATGCGCTCGAATGGCATCAACAAATTGCGGCTGATCCGGCTATGGAAATTCAAATTTTACCCGCTTTCCGACCTGACAAGGCGATGGCCGTGGAAGATCCAACAGCGTTTAATGCCTGGACTGACAAACTGGCTTTAGTTTCCAGAACAACCATTGCGGGTTATGAAGATTTTCTTCGCGCATTGCGCGCGCGCCACGAATTTTTTGCCCAAAACGGCTGCCGTATGAGCGACCACGGTTTGGAAGAAATGTACGCCGAACCGTACACGAAAGAGGAAATTCAATTGATATTCAACAAAATACGCAGCGGTCAATCTTTAAACGCCCTTGAAATGTTAAAAATAAAAAGCGCGCTCCTGTTTGAGTTTGCGCTTTGGGATCATCAAAAAGGCTGGGTGCAACAGTTTCACCTTGGCGCTTTGCGGAACAACAATTCAAGGGCCATGCGCCAACTCGGCCCTGACACCGGCTGGGACAGCATCGGCGATTTTAAGCAAGGTCGCGGCCTCGCGCGTTTCCTGGATCGGCTTGATTCGGAGGATCAATTAGCCAAAACAATTCTGTACAACCTCAACCCAGCCGACAACGAATTGATGGCTGCCATAATCGGTAATTTTAACGACGGCTCGGTGGCCGGGAAAATTCAATACGGCTCGGCCTGGTGGTTTTTGGATCAAAAAGACGGCATGGAAAAACAACTCAATGCCTTGTCGAACATGGGTTTGTTGAGCCGTTTTGTAGGCATGTTGACCGACTCCAGGTCATTTTTGTCCTACCCGCGCCACGAATATTTTCGCAGAACCCTTTGTAACTTGCTTGGACAGGAAATGGAAAACGGCGAACTTCCCGACCAGTTTGAGTGGATCGGCGAAATTGTGCGCGACATCTGTTACCGCAACGCCGCCGCTTATTTTGGATTTTCAAATCTGAACCAAGCGGTATAAACTTCGCGCTGAATCGTTTTGCGCTTGGCTTTCGGCCTAAGTTGTTGACAATCAGCGTTCAGCATGACAATTAATGCTGCCTTTCAGGCGGCGCTCAGTATAACATGGCAACAGTCGTCACATTTGGTGAAATTATGATGCGGCTCACGGCCCCCGGTCAACAGCGTTTTGCGCAGGCCACTAATCTGGGCATTACCTACGGCGGCGGAGAAGCCAACACGGCGGCGGCACTCGCGCAAATGGGGGTATCAGCCGCGCATGTGACCGTTTTCCCCGACAATGACCTGGGGCGCGCAGCGGCAGCGTTTTTTCAAAAAACAGGTATTGATACCAGCGCTATTTCATTCGGCAAAGGTCGGCTTGGCTTGTATTTCATGGAAGTTGGCGCGGGCATCCGACCCAGCCGCATTGTGTACGACCGCTACGATTCTGCTTTTGCCCAACTTGACCCCGCTGCTTTTGATTGGAAACAAATCCTGCACGGCGCGCGCTGGTTTCACTGGACCGGTATCACACCCGCTGTTTCAGCCCCGGCAGCCCAGGCCTGCGCCGATGCCATTCATGCCGCCAGGGAACTTGGGATTACCATCAGCGCCGATGTAAATTACCGCCGCGTGCTGTGGCAATACGGTAAAAAAGCCTCCGAAATTATGCCTGCGCTGCTGGAAAATTGCGACATCGCTGTTTGTACCGAAGGCGACGCCGCCGATATGTTCGGCATACAATCCCTTGATTTTCAAGACATGGCAAGGCAAATGAAGCAGCGTTTTCCCAACCTTAAACAAATCATTGCCACCCGGCGCGATACCCTGAGCGCCAACCATAACCGACTTACCGGCCTTTGTTTTGACGGCGAAAACGACCACGAATCGCCCACATTTGAACTCAATCCCATCGTGGATCGGATCGGCGGCGGCGATGCTTTTATGGCCGGTTTTATTTACGGCTCCCTGCATTTCAACGACCCTGCACGCGCCCTTTCGTTTGCCACTGCCGCTTCGGCCCTTAAGCACACCATTGAAGGCGACTTCAATTTGGTCACTGCCGCTGAAGTGGAGCAAGTGGTGCAGGGCGATGTGTCCGGGCGTTTGTTGCG
>JBAXTB010000393.1:0-5305 GCA_037130425.1 Bacteroidota bacterium | reverse complement strand
TTCGGTGCCGATTTCAGCCGTTTCCGGGGTGATTTTTGTAATGGTCGGAACCGGGAACGGAATATCATAACCGGCTGAATAATCGTCGAAGGATTCTTTTTTACACGCCGCTATGGTAATAATAGCGAGGAATGCAATGGTTATTTTATTGAATTTCATTGTGTTATCTTTTTAGTGTGGTGGTGATTTAGTATCCAGGGTTTTGTTGAATACCCCATGATTGTACTTCATCAAGCGGAATCGGGAGCACCGGCATTGGGTTGCTGCCTTCTTTTACGGAACGCGCAAGGCAATTGGCCTGGAAACTGGCGTCGAGGCTGCTCACGTAGGTGCCCAAACGCACCTGATCCCAGTAGCGCAGGCTCTCCATACCGAGTTCTACGCGGCGTTCGTGCAGGATGGCGTCTAACAGTGCAGGGCCGCTCACGTTGCTGCCGATGGCGGGCAACACATTGTCATTAGACCCTGGCGCATACGCTTCATAGATGCTTGCGTCGCCTTCAACTGAGCCTTTCGGTTTGGTGCTTTTGCGGGCGCGTTCGCGAATCTGGTTCACCAGATCACGGGCTTCGCCTTCTTTGCCGGTTCTGAAAGCCGCTTCGGCGTGCAACAACAACACATCAGCGTAACGGATTTTGCGGAGGTTTTGGCCGCCGGCTTTTTTCTCGCCTTCCGGAATCGGTTGGGCTGCCTTGCGGTTGAGGTAGCCGGTTTGGTTTTGATCCGGATAATCAATGGTTTGTTTTACACCGTACACGACGTCATTATTTTTGTACACGGTACATGGGAGGCGTGGGTCGCCAGGTTCAAAGACATCCACAAGCGCCTGGGTCGGGTTGTTAAAGCCCCAGCCCCACCAACTGCGGTTGTTTTGGAAAATGGTGGCTGTCGTTCCGGTTTTAATTGATCCCCAGCCGTCGGCGCTGTTCATAAACTGTATTTCAAAAATTGATTCCGGCCCGTTTTCACCTTCATCTTCAAAAATTTCAGCGTAGTTGGCCTGCAAACTGTATTCTCCGGAAGCAATAACCCGGCCGGTCAAATCATACACGGTACTCCAATCGCGGGCATTCAAACCTAAACCGATTTCCATGGAATGTACCCGCGCCAGGTAAGCCGTTGCGGCTCCTTTGGTGGCGCGGCCCAGATCGGCAGCGGCATAAGCGCTTTTTTCAGGCAACAAACCTTGTGCTGCCGTAAAGTCTTCCACAATAAACTTGTACGTATCTGCCAAAGATGCACGGTTAATTTTGCCGAATTCTGCCGGCAGTACAGGCTCGCGGAAAATCGGCATACCGCCAAAAATACGCGCGCCGTAGAAATAAGCGTAAGCCCGTAAAAAATGCGCTTCGCCAAGCAAACGGTTTTTCAAATCTTCATCAATCGTAGCTTTGGGCAGGTTGACAATCACGGTGTTCGCCCGAAAAACGGCGATAAACAGGTTGGTCCAGGCGCCGAGCGTTGGCGCGCTGTTGACCACCGAGCGCCATTCTTCCATTTCGGTCAGCGCCGGGAAATCGGTTGGTTCGGAGCCTTTCGCCGCATCGTCGGAAAGGATATCGCCAAACATAAATTCGTAGTTATGCGGCACATAACCCGACGGACTTGGGCCTTCATCCCAGGAAATGGCGTCGTAAATGGAATTAACAGCCTGAATGGCATTACCGGATTGGTTGAAGAAATTCTGGTCGGTTTGCGTGCCCTGTGGGTCGCGATCCAAAAAGTCTTTGGAACAGGAATTGGCAAAAAATACAAAAACTGCCAACACCGATATTTTGAGAAATTGCTTTTTCATAAATTTAAGTTGGATGTTGTAAAAGCCTGTGGTTCAATTTTTTAGAATTTCATGTCTAAGCCGAAACGCAGCGAACGCGCAATCGGATAAGCCGCAGCATCTACGCCGTATCCCAGCGGGTTGCGGTAAAATTCACCGATTTCAGGGTCATAGCCGCTGTATTTTGTTTTGGTCAGCAGGTTGTCGCCGGCAACATAAAAGCGGAGGTTTTTCACCCGTGCTTTCGTCAGCAGGCTTGGCGAAATGGTGTACCCGATTTGCAGGTTTTTCAAACGCAGGAAGCTGCCGTCTTCTACAAACAAATCGCTGATCGGGATATTATTACCGAAACGGGTCGTAGCGCGCGGAATTTCACTGCTTGCATTGTCCGGCGTCCAGCGGTTGTCTACGCGGAGGCTTGGGGTGAAATACGGGGAGAAACCGTTGAAAATTTCATTGCCCGAAACGCCCTGAATGAACACGCGCAAGTCGAAGCCTTTGTAAGAAGCCGACGCCGTAAATCCATAGGTAAAGTCGGGCGTGCCGCTTCCCAAATAAGTGCGGTCTTTCGCATCCAGCACGCCGCTGCCGTCGAGGTCGAGGTATTTTACGTCGCCGGGACGCGCATCGGGTTGGATTTTTTTGCCTGCGCTGTTTACATAAGCGTCTATATCGGCCTGGCTGTTGAATACGCCATCTGTTTTGTACCCGAGGAAGTACGCGATTTCGCGACCTACCTGCGTAAAGGTGGCATTACCAGCCACATTCACACTGCCGCCGGGAATACCTTCGTTGCCGCCAAGGCTGATGACTTTATTTTTGATTTTGGTAAATACGACGCCGAGTTCATATTTGAAGTCACGGTCGTTGTTGCGGTAGTTGATGCCAAGTTCAAAGCCTTTGTTTTGCACGTCGCCCGCGTTTGCGCGTGGGGAATAAGCGCCCACATACCGAGGGATCGGCACATCCACAATCATGCCCTTGGTTTTTTTGATGAAATAGTCGGCGGTCAAAGCAATTCGGCCAGCCCAGAGCGAAGCGTCAACGCCCACATTGGTCATTTCGGTTGTTTCCCATTTCAAATCGGTATTTGAAAGGGTGGTCGGAATAGCGCCTGGAACGGCAACGTTATTAAATACATACAACTGGTTCGGAACTACGGTGGTCAGATAACCAAAATTGCCCGCGCTGTTCTGGTTGCCCACCTGGCCCCAGCCGCCGCGTATTTTCAGGTCTTCGACGAATTTTACATTTTGCATAAACGGCTCCCGCGCCAGGTTCCAACCCAAAGAGAAAGATGGGAACGTACCCCAGCGATTCGCCTTGGTAAAGCGGGAGGAACCGTCGCGGCGTACCGTAGCCGTGAGCAGGTATTTGTTGGAAAAATTGTAGTTTAAACGGCCAAAATAGGAAGAAAGCGCTTCCGAACCCTGCCAGCTGCTGAGCTGATAATCTAAGGAATTGGCTGATGACAAATACTGCAAATCTGCGTTTGCGGGCACATCGTATGCTGTTGCGGAAATGCCGGAATAACTTGATTCCTGATTTTCCAGACCCGCCAAAACAGTCACGTTATGTTTTCCGAAACTGTGATCCCAGGTCAAATAATTTGACCATACCCAGGAACGCGTTTGTCCGCGCGATTCGTTCAGGGCGCTCAGATTGCGCTGTTCTTCCGGCGCTACATAAAATTCAGGATAGTAGTATTTGGTGTGCGGCAGGGTAAAATCAACGCCGAATTGCGAACGGAACTTCAAGCCTTTAAACAAAGCCGCCTCTGCGTAAGCGTTTCCTACAATTTTGTTGTCAACCAAGCGGTAGCCTTTTTGCTCTTCCACCAAACGGCCCACGTTGCTGGCATCCGACAAGTCCGCGCGCGACCAGTTTTTGAGTAAGGGGTCATAAGGCTGTGTGATCGGGTCGATGGCCATCATTTGGGTCATAATACCGGTGTAGTAGTTCACATCAAACGGTACGCGGTCGGCATTCATGTAATTGGCCGACAAGCCTGCGTTGAGCCAGCTGCTCAGTTTGAGGTCGTTGCTAAAAGTCAGGAAAACCTTGTTCAAATATGTATTCCGAATCACGCCATCCTGCTTGAAATAAGTACCCGACAATAAATAGCGGTTGTTTTCATTGCCGCCGTGCATGGAAAGGGTGTAGTTTTGGATATTACCGGTTTGGAAAATAATATCCTGCCAGTCGGTGCCTTTATAGTTGCCGTCGGCCACAAATTTCAGGCGCGTGTATTCATTTCCCTCTTGGTCAAGGGCAATACCGTCGAGTTGATAGGCGAGCAGGCGTTGTTTAGCCCATTCGGTCGCGTTCAACATGTCCATTTTTTTCCAAACCTGCTGGGTGCCGGCGTAGGTGGAAAATTCAAATTCCGGTTTGCCTGATTTGCCGCGTTTGGTTGTAATCAGGACTACGCCGTTAGCCCCTCTGGAACCGTAAATCGAAGTGGCAGAAGCATCTTTTAACACCTCAATGGATTGAATATCATTCGGGTTCAGGTAGCTCACATCGCCGGTCTGAAAACCGTCCACCACATACAAAGGATCGCTGTTATTGACGGTGCCGACCCCGCGTATGCGTATGCGCACGCCGCCGCCCGGAACCCCGCTTTGGGAGGTAACATCCACGCCTGCCGCGCGGCCTTGAAGCGCCTGCACAATGTCGGGCGTGGCCACCTGGGTAAGTTCAGCGGCTTTGACAGAGGCCACCGCGCCGGTCAGGTCGCTTCTTTTCGTTTGGCCGTAACCAACTACAACGACTTCTCCCAGCAAGCCTTCATCGGCGCTCAAAACCACCGCGATGCGGCCTTCGGTACCAACGGTTACTTCCTTTGAAGTAAAACCGGTATAAGAGAAACGCAGCACTTCGCCTTTATTGGCGCGGATGCTAAAAGTGCCGGTAGCGTCGGAAACGGCGCCGTTGGCAGGTGAGTTGAGATTCCGGATGGAGACGCCGATCAAAGGAACGCCGTCATCGCCTGCAACCGTTCCGGAAACCGATTGGGCTTGTACTTCAAATGCCGCCATAAAGACCGCGAGTACGATCCACAGCATTTTCAGTTTTAATGTAAAATTTTGCAACTTCATACGAATAGGAATTTTTTTAGTGATGGGAATCTGCTTTTGCAAAACATTCAGCAAGGTTTCGATGATTTACGGCTTTTAGTGAGCGACAATCTGAACAAAAAGCGGGGGTAAATTTTACAAGTATCGTTTAAACGGGAAAAAATTTGGAATTTGTTACAATTACCCCCGCTTTCAAACACGATTACCGCCTGTACTACAAATGAAATTTGGATTTCTTTGTGCATGTTATTATAGCGGCGACCTGCCACCCGAGCAGGCGAACGAGTTGATTTTGTGGAGAAAATAGATTGCTTCATACAATAAAGTTGGTGACTGCGGCTGATGCTGAAAAGTTTCAGCCGTTTTTTACCATTATCCCTGAATCAGAGAGACTCGAAGCATTAAATGAAGCCAAGAAAACAAACCTCGGAGAGGTCCAACATTGGTAGAA
>JBAXTB010000392.1:0-5330 GCA_037130425.1 Bacteroidota bacterium | reverse complement strand
GTTAATGGTGATTGACATAATTCTTTTATTTTACGCTGCAATTTAAGGCTTTTTCGCTTAACGCGCAAATCGTGGTTCAGACTCAAGGACACGAACAATAAGAATCCCCCAACCCCGTCGCCTGAATCGAAAACGCGCCCGCCGGTGTATTGGGCGGCAAACAGATTTGAAAGGCGCCTGTATTACTCGAAAATGTTTGGGTCGTCGCTCCGATGCCAGTTGCAGTATAGGTGAGGGTAAATGGGGGCACGCCGGTAAAAGTAGCCGTGATGTCCGTACACGCGCCCGCGCACACGTTCGGGTTGGAGACGGAAAACGCAACAGTAGGCGCCGGCCGCCAGATAACAAACTGGTAATTTGACAGTTTCAGGCAAGGGTCGCTCAGGTCAACTGAGTTATTGATGTTGTTTCCGACTGCCATTACAAGGTAATACGGCACATTGGGCACGATCAAAGCCGGAGGGACCGAAATGATGGGACTGGCGGAACTCACAATCAGGCTGCCGGCAAGGTTATTGGTATCCGACACGACCAAGTACCGAACGAGGTCGCCATTACCAGGAATGCCGGCAACCCCTACATTCACTGTGATCTGATTGCTTCCAAGGCAGCGATTGCTTGGTGCGAAATAGATTTCTCCGGCCTTGTTTGCACAAATACAAGGAAAAAACGGGTGATTGGCTGGAGCATCCACCATGCCATAAGGCGCTATTGGAAACGGAATAAACGGATAACCTGGAACAGATGGAAAATTGGCCCCACAAACCGGCGGCGCTGCGGTGGGCGGCGTCATGCCAAAACCAAAAACGCTTGCTCCGTAGTACGGCACTCCAGGCGCTCCTGTGCCGGAAATGTATTGCTGCCCATCTAAGATACTGACATCTGAAAACAGGTCGTTGGCCAACCCGTTAACGGTTCCGTATAAGGTAGAAGCAGATGCGTTCGCGGGGTCAATTTGCATGATATAGGTAATCACGGAAGAACTTGGACTGAACACTGCATATAGCCCGCCATTATATTCGAATAATCTAAATACCATCTCAATTTGAGTCGGCGGCGGTACCGGCAATGGAATAGCGCCCGGTATGGGTGTTACCTGATAATTGCCTAAATCAATCGTGTATAGGGAATCCAAATAGGTCACATAATATTGCCCATTATAATCTATTATACTTCGAAACCATCGCCCTGGGATGTTGGGCGATACATTCACAGGCGTGGTATTCGGAAAACTATAGGTTTCAAAATAGGAATATCGTGGATTGGCGTTCGGTGATACCAACAGCACCATAACATCGCCATTTGGTAAGGTCAATAAGTCCTGCCCCCTGACAGGTAAATCCTTGATTATGCACATATTGCAATGATCCAGGTCGTATAGTGCCATGATTGGAATTCCGTATCCCGGACCGCGAAAGCCCAGTCCATAAGCTAATTGGCTCCATAAGGCCGTTTGTCCCGAAAGTAGAAAAAGGCAAACGATCAGGGAACTATGGCAGGTTGATTTGGTGCTGTGTTTAAACATGTTTGATATTATTTGCCACTCAATTACAAGTACAACCTCCCGCATCAGTCAAACTAAGCGCTTTCACCTCTAAACTACCTTCATAACCCGCCGGCGGACAAACCTCAAACGTGCCGGTGCTTGCGCTGAACGTCTTGGTAAACGTCTGTATCTGCCCGTTCGACGACGGATTGACCGAATAAGTAAGGGAAAAAGGAGGCGATCCTTCGAATGTTGCCTGTATGGTTCGACAGCCGGTGCCGCAAGTTACGGGATTGATCTCCGTGAAACTGACGGTCGGCGTAAGCCAACGCACTAATAAAGGCTCCTGAATATCCCTGCATGGGTCGTCCAGATTAAAACTTCCAGGCGGCGCGGCGCTTGCGATCGGGATCACAATATACAACGTATTTACCTGGGTAATACCAGGTATAAAATTCAGTTGATCAGAGGGATACACATACAAAAGATCGGAAGAGGTAAGGAACGCGTAAAAATGCAGATCGTTCGTCGGTATCGAATACAAGGCAAATGATAAATTTTGTCCGGAGGTAAGGACTTCGTCACCGCTATGTGGCAGGTTGATAATACCGCCCGCACAAACCTCTACAAGGTTATCATAGGTGATATTATAGGACCAGGTACCGGCGTCGGTGGTGCAGCCGCAGGTAGGGCCGCTTGTGCCCGACAACAAGGGCGCTACCGGTTGAATGGATGAAATGTAGGTCGGACTCTCCCAAGAGCAATGAATACTTGTGGTATAATTAGCCAGATTATAATTAAGTAGTTGCATCTCCCCACCGGAAAATAGGTGGTCGCAGGCTTCCGCGACGTCCCGAATATTACCTAATTCTATCCAGTTACCAGGCAGCGTTGCAAAAAAAGTCCGTGAAAATGTTGGCGTGAGGGAGATCGTGTACATCGTCTCGTTGAAAGAGCCCGGGGTGCTTTCTTCGCCGTAATAGATCTGTCCATTGAAGGTAAACAGATGCCAGGCAAAATAGGTAGGCGGGTAAGTCGCTACCAAAGTTAAGCTATTATCTGTCAGGTTGAAGATATAAAAACGTCCTCGAACGGCCCACAATACTTCCGTCGGGCTGACTAACAGTAAGCGGCTGGGATAACTTCCGGAAGAAAGTGTAATGGATGTAAGTAGTGTTGTGGCGCCGGATGCGGGGTCTATTGAATAGAAATTGGCCTGCCCGCTGTTGGGCGAACTCACCATGATAAAATTACCGCCCGGTACTTCCACGAAATCATCAATGTAGGGGGAAATGCCCGATATGATTTCCGTTCGGGTGCAATCGCCTGCATCAAGCAGCCAAATACTGGTTGAAGCACCGTTTATGGCCTCGTAAATTTGTTGACCCGCCAATCCATTCAACTCAATAAACCATACAATACTTAAATATAATGTTTTACGCATATAAGAAAATTTTGAAAGATCATGAGACGAAAGGCTTTCTGTCGAAGCAGTTTTTTTAAAGCCCAATCGAAACTGACTAAGGTGCGTTTTTGTATAAAAAATATAATTCTTAAGCAAAATTAACGGATTTGTTGGACGCCAATACATTTAGTGTACGTTTTCTTTTAACAAGTAGAAATTCCGACATAACTTGCCATTGGAAATCGGAAAGTCATAAGAAAAGAAAATACAATGAGAAAAATAAGATCATTTCCGGTTGGGCTGCTCTTTTGTTTTACGGTAACCCTCGTTTCCGCACAGCCGATCACCGGAATTCCACTGCCTAAGGCGCCGCTTGCCACTACCCTAACCCAAGAGGAATTGGAGGTAGCGACAAAGTTGGCTCAAATTCAAGACGCACAAGACAAGTGGGAGACTGCCCAACTCAACCTGATTCAAAGCAAGTTGTTGCGGCTGGGTGTGCCAAAAATGAATACGGACTCCATAGAAAACAGCCTGCAAAAACGCGCTTACCCGGGTTATCTCGTAGGGTTCTCGGCCAATCACGGTCAACCCCAATGGTCCACACACATTATTCGACGCGACATTTTTACCATTTGCCTCGAACGGGAAGAAAACTTCTTTGAAGACCTCTCGGTGACAGGTGCGCCACTTTTGGCTCAATACCGGTCGTCGGGTTTTCAAAGGGGGCACATGGCGCCGGCAGCCGACTTCAGGTGGTCGCCAAAAGCGAGCGTAGCATCCAACACCCTGACCAATATTTCGCCCCAATCGAAAGCATTAAATGAAGGATTGTGGGCCAAATTGGAAGTCAGCATTCGACAATATCTCCGCGTGCGCGATTCGCTGAGCGAATTGATCGTGGTAACTGGTCCAGTGATTGATGCCGGACTGGCCAAGTTGAATGGCAGCTTGTCGAGCCACATTTCAATTCCGAAGCAGTTTTTCAAGGTGGTAGTCAATTTCCAGGAACAACAGGGCTATGCCTTTCTGATAGAGGCCGATGCGGCGGACGTCACTGACGGGCAGTTGGCCTCGACACTGCGCAAGCGAGCCATGTCTATAGATTCGTTGGAAAAACAAATTGGCATTAATTTTTTTCCAAACTTGACCACTGTTCAAGAAAAAAACATCGAATCCAAATTGGATATGGACAGTTGGTTTGCGATACCCGGAGTCAGCACCGGGCGTATGACACTTCCAATCAGCGACCCTATTTTGTTGGGAAATGCTTCCAACACAGCCAAGATTACTGCCGAAAATTTTAAAAATGTTAAAGCTGTAGTCGGTACTGTGACTAAGGTTTCGGTTGGCGCATCCGGAGGCATGGTGTTATCTTTAGACGACAGCCCGGCGAACCATCCATTAGAAATTTTGATTCAGAAGCGCGATACCCAAAAATTTACCCAACCCACTTTGGCAGACATGCTGGGCCACGTGGTTCGCGTGGAAGGCAATCTTTCAGAAAATGGAAATGGGTTTAAAATAAGCATTCGGGATGCAAAGAAATTGATGGTGTTGGATTGAATGAATGGACTTCCTCACCCAAGTTGACAAATAAGACATTGAATGCGGATCATTGAGCATAACGAATCGAAGCCCGAACACAGCGAAAAAACACCAAGGGTCATAAATCCTAAAATCCCCAAATCCCTATCATCGCGGTTCAGACAGTGTGCCGCGTGCGCGCATTTGTCAGAATCAGGATTCACCGGATTTTAGGATTAACAGGATTAAAAATCATGAACACCAGGCCCCTTGCGATCAACAATCCTGCAAATCCTGAAATCCTGCGAATCCTGATTCAGACAATTTCCCGTATTCCGCCCTTTAATTTGTTTAAAGACATACAATCTTCTGAATATCCTCTACACTAAGACCTGTGTACTTGGAAATGGTTTCAACCGGCAAACCGTCTTTAAGCATTTCGCAGGCAATTTTTTCAATACCTTCCGCTCTTCCCGCTGCTCTTCCTTCCGCAATACCCTCCAACTTGGCCGTATTAATCACGTTTTTCTCCGATTCCATAGACATTTGGTGCGCCTCATAAGCCTTGCGCTCCGGCTCCGGTAAGTTATTGACATTCAATGCCTTTTCTACTAATTGAAGCCCACGCGCCGAGTATTTTTCAGGCAAGGCCGTGTTTTTGAAAAAGTATATCCATTCGTCTAAAGTATCCTTTGCAACATTGTCAAAATTGTTGATTTTGATCACGTAATACTCCGGAAAGATGTGAAGTACGTCGTTGACAAAGAATTTCTCCTTTTGAATCTGGCTCAATTGAAGCTCATCGCCTAAGTGTATTCCAATGAACCGTGTGGTGCCATAATATACATAATCGCTGCCCTGACCCAACTGGAAATAAAGCAGATTGATGCTGTACACTTTCCGGATTTGGCT
>JBAXTB010000391.1:0-5330 GCA_037130425.1 Bacteroidota bacterium | reverse complement strand
ATCAGTGCGGCGGATATTCGCCTGCGCGACCGTAGCAATAAGTACGAAATTGCGGGCAACGGCCAATTTGCATTTCGGGAAACAGCGCCCGATACAAGCACTTTTACCTATCAATACCGGGTTTCTGTAGCAAAAAGCAACGGCGCCTGGTGGTGGCGCATCGGACATAGCGCTAACAGCGAAACGATGACGACACTTAAGGATTCTTATTACGCCGACAGAAATTACGACATCATAAGAACAAACTCCGATGCATCGGTGGGGTACCGCGATATAAAACCCGGCAGGCGCTACCTCAACCGCAGCGCCCACCTGACTGCACGCAAATTCAGCAAAGATCCGGTCGGTTTTACGGCATTTGCCGATGTTTTAACCCACCGTTTTCAGCGTTGGTCAGTACAGGCTCAATCCAATTTTGTGGGTACGACCAGGCGTTATAATATCGGTGGAAGGGACGTGCTCGAACGCCGGGTTTCTCCCTTGGTAGACGCGCGCGTTTCGTTTCAAAGTGATGTACGCAAACGCTTTTATTTCAACGCTGATGCCCGTTACCAAACCAATATTCAAGGAGAAACGGCGTATTCAAGCCTTGAATTTACGCCTGTTTGGGTCATTAACCGACAATTTAGCCTACGCGCTGAAAATATCGTAAACTACGGTCAGCGCTACTTAAACGCATTGAACGATGGTACTGCGGATTACCTTTTTATCCGATTCAACGGTTTATCGACGATTCATTCCATCGAGTTTAACTGGTATGCCGGCAGCCGGTTTCGGATGTGGGCGCAGGGTTGGTTAAATACATTACGTTATGTGGATCAACATGTTGTACGGCTTTTACCCGACCGCAGTTTGGTTCCTTTTGATTTCCCATTTACCCCGTATTCAAATGTTGTAAATTGGACGGCCACGGTGGGTTTGCAATACCTGTTTGCGCCCGGCAGTCAATTGCGGTTTAGCCACCAATTCAAGGGGCAACATTCTGACGTGCCTTTGGTAATATTTCCAGGTCTTTACAATACGAACGGTCTGAAAGAAATGCAAACCACATTGAGCATTATTTTATTGATCGATCCGCGAAATAAGCGATAAGATGGCGTTTCGGGACAGTCTTGATTTTGCATACGGATGATGGATTAAAGTTGCGTGTTTGCGGGCGAAAATCAGGGTTTGGGTTGGGGGCGCGCCCGCCCCTTGAAGGGGAGCACTTTGGAGGTGATTAATAATCAGTCGTTTCTCACAACCCTAATTCGTACAAAACGCATCACTCACCGTACAAATGACCACCTGAAACGCCCCATTACTACCCGGCGGCGGACAAGCCTGAAAACTGATCGGACTGCTCCCACCGGACACGCTTTGGTTGCTCCCTACCGCCGAGCCGGCTACCTGAAACTGCCAGGTAAACTGAAATGGCGGCGTGCCGCTGAGGTTGGCCTGTAGCGTGCCGCAATCCCCATTGCACACATTATTGTTTGCGACCGACAATGAAACCGTCGGCGTCGGGTTGGCCGTTACTACCACTTCATCCGTATCGGTTCCGCAGCCGGGCGAGGTAACGGTAACGGTATAAGTGGTTGTCGTTGTGGGACTTACTGTTGTGGACGCGGTCGTAGCGCCGTTGCTCCATGAGTAGGTTCCGCCTCCAGTAGCCGTAAGCGTGGTCGATTGGGTTGAGCAGATAGACACATCAGGGCCTGCATTGGCATCAGGGGGCGTACCGCCGGTATTAAACGTAATGGACCAACTCAACAATATGCCGACATCTAGCGGAACATAGTCGTTGATGTAGAGAATCCAGTTGCCATCGGCATTGGTGCCGTTGTAGGTATTGGCAAACGTATACGTGCCAAGCGCCGGACCGTTGGAATACGGCGGAAGCAGGTTGGTAATGCGCCCTTCGGGTTTGAACGTGCCGGTAAATGGCGGCGTTCCGGATGTAATAAATGTAGCGGCATTGTCACTGAAAACGGTGTTTGTAAAATTGTCGCCCCCCAAACCGTTGCCCGTGGAAAATTCCAGCACCTGACCACCAGGCCCGATCAAAAAAATACCGATATCACCCACCCAGGTATGTTGCACATCAATGGTGACATTATCAATTGTAGCGCAGCCGCCCAGCACACCGATGCCGGTGACCGCGCAATTTGATTGGGTAATGCCCATGGTTTGGGCGGGCGCGCCCGGCGGAATGGGCAAATTGCCGACGCCGTTGAAGGTGACCTGGGCCTGGGCGCCAAAAGCGCAAAGCAGGAAGAAAATGGTTTGTATTTGTTTCATAGCAATGGTTTTAAGTAACTATTTACCATCAAAAAATCCCGATACCGCTAAATCTCCCTTGTAAATCTTGGTAATGCTGTCATCAAACTCCACTTCTGCCCAATACACGTACACGCCCGGCGCTACATCAAAATCAGTTGGTACTTATAAGAAACCTTCACCTCATCAACCACAATGACTACCCCCGGCCACTCTCCATAACCAAACCCCGCAGCGTATCATTAAACGCTTTTTCCGCTTGCAAATCTTCCAAATTGATATGCATTCGGTATTGCCAGTAATGTTTTGGGTTGGCCGGGATGTTGATGCGCTCGTCGTTTGGATTTTCGCGGCGCAGTTTGCCGTCCATACCAAGCAAGTCCTGGATTTGGAAGATGGCCCATAAAGCCGGCGACTGGAAATGCTGCGCGAGAATGGCTTGATTCAACCAAGGCTCGCAGAAAAACGGCGCAACACCCTGATAACCCAATATTTCTGTAAAAAACTGCTGCGACAGGTTGCGGTTTTCTTCCCACCAGCCGCGTATCGTGCTCATGTCGTGGGTGGATGGCGTCACGACCGACAAATAGGGCGCGTCCTTGGGATGGAAAAATGCCGTACCGGTCTTTTTGGGCATACGCTGAATTTCCAGACTTAAAATGCCGAGTTCCTCCATGACGCTGGGCACGCAGGCCGGCACCATGCCGAGGTCTTCCCCGCA
Organism: Bacteroidota bacterium; assembly: GCA_037130425.1. GTDB lineage: Bacteria > Bacteroidota > Bacteroidia > Chitinophagales > Saprospiraceae > M3007. The sequence goes on along the minus strand of JBAXTB010000391.1, from coordinate 2,350 downwards.
AATCAGCATGTTGGTGGAACGTTTCAGTTCGGGCAATTTTTCGAGCGCTTCCTGTTTCCAAAAATCATCCTGGCGACGGAAGAAGTAATTGATATATAAGGCGTTGAGTTTGCCCTGCACTTCGGCGGGCAAATGACGCATGGATGAAATTTTGTCGATGCCGAAACGGAAATGGTAGCCTTCGCCGCTCGGATCGCGGAACAAAATCACATTGGTGAGCAGGTTGAACATGCCCGTGCGGATGGCGTCCGCGTCCTGGGCGGATAATTCAGGTACCACGACTTCCGACAGTTTGGGCTTCTTCGTTGCTTTTTTTGCGCTGCTTTCAATGGCTTCCGGCGCGGTCAGGCTGTTGAACCAGGCTTCCACTTTTCTTTGGGTGTCATAATCTGGTTTTACCGCGTATTGGCTCGCGCCCGACCAGCGCTTGCCGTCGGGAATATGTTCCAGAAAATGATCCGCTGAGTATTGCGCGTGCGCGCCGAGGTATTCGTACAACACCTCATCCGTGATGTAGGGTTTGCAAAGTCGGTCGTAGTTAAACCCAATGCCGGCGTCGTGAAATTCGCGCTCGGAAACCGGAATGGCCGGTACAAAATAACCCAAAATCCCTTCCACCGCATCCATCGGAATGCTCCAAATCCGGAAAAAACCAAGGATATGGTCGATGCGGAAGGCATCAAAATAAAGTTTCATTTGCTCAAAACGCTGCTTCCACCAGGCAAAACCGTCTTCTTTCATACGCGCCCAGTTGTAGGTCGGGAAGCCCCAATTCTGGCCTTTTTCGGCAAAATCATCCGGCGGCGCGCCGGCTTGTTTGTCCATGTTGTACAGTTCGGGCGCTACCCAGGCGTCGCAGGAATAGCGGTAAATACCGATCGGAATATCGCCTTTCAAGGCTAAACCGTTGGCGTGGGCGTAATCGACGGCGGCCCGCATTTGTACGTGCAAATGCCATTGCACAAACAGGTGAATGGCAACGTCGTCGAAAGTTTTGGCATTGGGCGCAAGCAGCGCTTCTACTTCAGCTTGTTTAAAAACCTGATGCGATTTCCACTGACTAAAATCGGGCGTTCCATTTTGATCCCGCAGGTAGCAGAATGCTGAATATGGCAAAAGCCAATGTTTATTTTCCTGATAATACGTTTGATACGCCGCGTCTTTTTGCCAATCAGCTTTCATCAACGGGTACAATTGCCGGATGATGTCCCATTTGGTATGGATGACGGCTTCATAATCGACGGCATCTAAGGCATTGAGTTCGCGCTGTTTGGCGCTGTAAGGTTTTATGATTGCAGCGTGTTTCTTACCTGCCAGTTCGCCCACATTGAGGAAAATCGGGTGCAGGGCAAAGGCCGAAACCGCTGCATACGGATAGGAATCCGTCCAGGCGCCCGTCGCGGAGGTGTCGTTGATGGGCAGCAGTTGTAACAGTTTCAGTCCCACCGATTTAGCCCAATCGGTCAGGCGATTCATATCGGTAAATTCGCCGACGCCGAAACTGTCTTTGGTACGCAGGCTGAACACCGGAATGGCCACGCCCGCGCCGCGCCAGTTCGGATTTGCGCCGCGCAAAAAGCCGTCGTGCAGCACCACCGCGTCGATGTTGCCGGGCGGGGCGTATATGGTTCGGTTGGTGCCGGATTCGAAGCCGATGAATTTATTGGTGGCCGTATTCCAAACACCGTATTTATACCCCAGCGGGAAATTTTGCCCCGAAAGATCGAGCCGGACGGTCCACCAGTTGCCTTCGCGGTGGAGCAAAATGGGCGCCGCAGCATCCCAATTGCGCAACGCGATGTCGTGTCCAAGCAGGCAAACCACTTCGTCTTTTTTCAGAACCGGCGCTTTTACCTTAAAAACATGGGTAAAATGCGCGGGCGACTTGGGTGCTTTGCCCTCGTTTTGTTTAAAAAATATTTCCTGAAAAGGCTGGGCGAAAAACACATTTTCAACTGCGCCTGCCTCGTTCCAGTAGTCGCTTACCTGCAAGGCATCGGCTTTTGAACTAGCCAAATCCAGCACCCGATCGTTGCCCCACTCGGTTTTTTCCGCGCCGTCTTTGTCGCGAAAATGGTAGCGGTATTGCAGCGATTTCGTTTTTTTCGGGTCTACCTCGATGCTGGTGTGCCAGTATTCATCGTTGAGGTATTCTAAGGGCAGATAAACAGGATCGTCCTGCAAACTAAGGAACAGCGCCTGGCCGTATTGGGTGGAATAGCGTAGGTAAAAGTGGATCTTCATACAGATATGGATTATCGTAAGGGCAAATGTAGGAAGATTTCTATACCGTTTCTTCCACCTTAGTTTCCTGTCTTACAAAATTTTAAGGTGATTGAATTGCTGGTTT
>JBAXTB010000390.1:0-5351 GCA_037130425.1 Bacteroidota bacterium | reverse complement strand
AGTTTGTATTTGAACTTGTATCTGATCTGGAACGAAAAACATGGTGGTATTTTGAAATATCTGTCGAACACTACTGCTTCAGCACCCCAATCATTTTTTCCCCTCCATTGATGTCAATAAAATATTCACCCTTCGCTAAGTGCGGATCAATTAAAACGGTTTCAAGTTGCGCTCCCTTGCTCCTGAATGCGCGCTTCAGCAAATTTTGGACGGTTCTGCCGCTGCCGTCGACCAATCTAATCGTCACAAAATCACTATGTTGTAATGCATACGCGATATTGATTTGATGCTCAAACGGATTCGGAAAAACGGACAGGCTGTTCGGCTTAATAACCGATTCGGTAGTAGCTGCCTGCGGAATACTGTCCAAATCGTCCTTAAACCGCGCAATTACCATGTTAAAATTGGAAGAAAAACGATAATTTCCGCCTACCAATATGGTTGTATCCGGCCTGTAAATTACGGAAAATGCCTCGTTTGGCAAACCGCCCACCTCAGTTATGGAAGACCCGTCTGCGCCGAAACCGGTGTTGGTGCTGCCGTCCGGATTACATTTGAACAGGCCGAAACGGTCAAATGATTTACCTGCTACCAAAATACTGCCGTCCGGTTGTATATCCAAAGCGTTTGCGTTGCCCTGCTCCGGTAAAATATGAATACCGTTGTTGCCAAACGCGGGATCAAGGGCGCCATTGGGTAAACACCGAACCAACATCATCTGGTTGCTTTCGTCGTTGCCGGTCACTACAATTTTTCCGTCAGATTGAATTTTCAAGGCTTTGGCGGCACTATTATTATTACTGCCGAAATTAATAAACCTGACGCCCATATATCCAAAACCGGCGTCCGGCGTGCCATCCGGATTTAAACGCAACAAGGCAAAATTCGGACCAGCCGTGCCGGCAATCACAATTTTCCCATCCGTTTGAACGGCGACGGCATAGGCAAGGGCTGTCGGAAAATTAAATGGGAAAATCAACTTGCCCGCAGTATTGAACGTCGAATCAAGGCTGCCGTCGGGATTTATCCTGGCAACGCTGAAACCGGGTGTTCCGGAACCCGCGACAATGATCTTCTGATCTGGTTGTATGGCAATTGCATTGGCGCGTTCATCGTCTGACCCAAAATCTATTTTCAAAATACCAATCTGGTTAAAAGTACTGTCCTGGTTGCCGCCAGGAAGTATTCGACTGATCAAAAAATCGCTTACATTTCCTTGAATGGAACAACCGGCCACGACAATTTTTTGATCGTTCTGCATGGCGACGCAAAAGGCAAAATCATTTTTGTCCTGGTCCGGCTCGTGTACATACGTGATGCCGTCGATGTCGAAGTCAGGGTCTAATGTTCCATTCGGCAAACAACGCACCACACATAAATTGCCGTTTCCGGAAAGTTCTGATGCGCCGGCCCAAACGATTTTGCCGTCGGCCGCTACCGCCATCCCGCAGGGGCGCGCGGCACGGGCAGCCGTAAAAGCCGTCGCGATGCCGTTATATCCGAAACTTGGATCGAGATAACCGGGCAATTGACAGCATGTTGTGGCGCTAAAGCTCACAAAAGCAACAAATAGCAAATAAGATTTCTGATTCATGTTTAGTGTGTTTTAAAATTGTACAAACTAAACAGCCCTTACCGAAACACATAATCCACTCCGCTCACCTGACTCAACAACGTTTGCGGCGCGTCCAGTACCTTGGCATTTCCATGCGGCACCGGCGAAACCGGCGAATTTGCCTTCAAATATTCCCGCATCACTTCGTGTATCGTATAAGGCGTGTTTTTCGCTTCCATTACGGCTGGTATCCGACAAAGCATATTTTCCGGGTCACCGTCCCGCTCGCAGGTGCAGATTTGGTACGCGCGATCAGGATCAAGCGGCTGCCGGTTCGCAGTGATTTTTTGAATGCGGGCGCCTGGTTCCCCAAAGGCATTAAATTCCACTTCTAAGCCCTTGAATTTGACCAACCAGCCGCCGACCCGTTTGGAAGCATCCTTGGAGAATACGTTGTTCATCTCTTTTTCCAGCCACTCGCGGATTTGTTTGCCCGTGGCTTTGGCTGTCCGTACATGGGAATCGATCGGCAGCATATCGTAAATATAACCTTCCGTGATGGGCGCCAGTCCATCGGGGCCAACATTGCGCGGCGGACAAAACCTGAACCCGTTGGAAAGCGTGATTTCAGCGCCAACTTTCCAGGAAATCGCATCCAAAACTAAGGTATCAATGGTGTTTTCAACCACAAAATAGCGGTACAACGGCACTTTGCTGTAGCCGTGAATTTTGTGAATATCCTCTTTAAACGGCGCTTCCTGGGCATCCAGCATTTGTTGAATCGCCACTTTGGGTTTGTATTTTTTAGCGGCCACTTCTACTAACTCATATTGCTCTCCTACAATTTTGCCCTCTTTCACCTCAAGTTCAAGACGGCCGACGAAGGAGCCGAACGCGCCCGGTTCCACCACTTTGGCGTATTTTCCCACAATGGGCTTGCGCACGCGCTCGTGCGTGTCGCCGCCGAAAATGTAATGCACGCCTTCGCATTCGGGCAAATTGGCCAAATTGATCTGCTGCGACAAGCCCAAATGCGCCAAAATGATGATAAACTGGCATTGTTCCTGCTCGCGCAACACCGACACCCAGGGCGCTAATACAGTTTCTGGTTTGGCATACAAAATACCTTTGGAATAATTGGGCGATTGCCGAATCGGAACCAAATGATCGGTCAAACCGATAAACCCGATTTTTACCCCCAGCCGCGACCATACGAAATAAGGCGGGAAAATGAGTTCGCCGCGCTTGCCCTCGCCGAGGTCGTGGAACATATTGGCGCATATTTTGGGCGCTTGCAGGCCGCCGAGCAGGGTTTGCATGTTCTTTTTGCCATAAATCACTTCCCAGTTGCCCGGCATGTACAGGTCGTAACCAAGCGCGTCGAGGATGGGCACAAAGGCTTTTCCAGTGGTTTTGACCGACAATTCGCTGCCCTGAAACATATCGCCGGTATCGACGATGAACGTGTTGGGATTTTGCTTGCGGACTTTGTCAAATAAGGTGGCAAGTTGGGCGTAACCGGCCGTTTGGCGAAACATGATTTGTTCGTTATCCCAAAACAACTCGTCGTGCGGGTGAATTTGGCAGTGTACGTCGGTGGTTTGCAGTAGGGTTATCGTGCCGGATTGGGATGTAATAATTTCATTATCAGAATCTTGCGTATCGTTATTGTCCGTCGGTACAAGACCTGTAACTGTTTTGGTCGGCACAAAAGTTGCGCCTAAACCGGCCAAAATGGAGTTGCGTAAAAAACTGCGACGACGAATTTTCATGTTTGACGTTATTGGAAATTGATTGTCTGGTTAATGTACTGCGGCGGCATGATAGTGTATTGCATTCAAAAAAACTCCGACTGCAACCGCCGCCAAAATAAACAAAAAGAATCCTAATCGTTTTGGAAATTGTCGTATTAAGCGCTGCCTTTGGAAAGATTACGTTGAAGGCTTTGTCAAAATTTGAAACCGTAAGTAGTATATTTACCGTTCATTTAACAAAAAAGTATGAAAAAATACATTTTGGCCCTCTTCCTTTGTAGCCTTGTGCATCAGGTATCCTCCGCCCAAAACCTGATTTCCAGCACTTATAAAGGCTCCAGAACGATCAGTCAACTTTCGACGCTGTTCAACTTTCCGTTCATACAATACAACATAAAGTATTATAAAGTGACCTATTCTTCGCCGGATGCCAAGGGTAATTTAGATACTTTGTCGGGATTGCTTGCGGTGCCGAATGACCAAACCAAATCGTTTCCACGTTTGGTATATCAGCACGGTACTTCCGATTGTAAAGCCTGCGTGCCTTCGCGTTATGGCATTACGGGCGGCGAAGAAGGCCAAATTGCTTTGCTGTTTGCCGGTATGGGTTATGTGGCCCTTTTGCCTGACTATGTGGGCATGGGTGATGGGCGCGGATTTCAGGCGTATGTACACGCGGCCACGGAGGCTTCTGCGGCGGCAGATATGATTCGGGCATCAAATGCCTGGCTGAGCCAAAATCAATATCATGCTAATAATCAATTATTTGTGACCGGTTACTCGCAGGGCGGGCATGGTTCTATGGCCCTGCATCGTGCGGTTGAAACGAATTTGTCCAATGAAATGACCATCACGGCGGCCGCGCATTTGTCGGGGCCGTATAGCATTTCAGGGGTAATGCGGAACCTGATTTTAAGTTCTGCTACCTTTCAATATCCGGCGTATATTCCAAATACAGCCTTGTCGTACCAGAACGTGTACGGCAATTTGTATAATAACCTGACAGATATATTCAGGCAGCCTTACGCCGGGTTTATCCAGCAATACCGGAACGGCACGATCAGCTTAGGAACCTTGAATACCAAGTTGATTCAGGCTTTGACGACTGAATTTGGGGCTTCTATTCCGCGCAATATGATCCAGGACAGTGCGCTGGCGGTGATCCAAAACGATTTTGCGCACCCGGTTAACCAGGCATTTCGCGACAATGATTTGTATAATTGGACCCCGCAGGCGCCTACCCGTATTTTTTATTGTATGGCCGACGATCAAGTGCCTTATTTGAACAGTATCATAGCGCGGGACACCATGTTGGCCAACGGCGCCCCAAACCTTGTCGTAACCGACTTAAACTCAACTGCCAACCATGCCGAATGTGTGGTGCCTGCCCTGACAAATACCCTGCTGTTTTTTGGCGGTTTTCAGCAAATTACAACGGCGAGTAATGAACCGTTGGAGGCAATTGATATTGCAATTGCCCCCAATCCGGTTCAGAATCAATTATTTGTGAGCAATGTTCCTGCTGGTGCGCGTATTGCTTTGTACGATTGGAGCGGCCGTGTATGGCGCAGCGTTGAACACATGACCGGCGCGTCAGTGATGCTTGAAACGGGCGATTTGCCGGCGGGCATTTATTATTTACAAGCGCAATCGCTGGATGGCAGGAAGTTTGTGAAACAGGTGGCGGTGTGCAGGTAATTAAAACCACCCAAAGCGCAACGTGAACCCATACGTGAGCGCATTCAAATCCTGTTTCCCATACGAACCCCAGCCGTCAAAGCCGTTTACAAAACGGTAACCGATCGTGCCACCGATGCGCATCCATCGGGCAACATTTAATTCAAGTCCGGCCTCCGGTACGGCAACAAAGGTGGCATTCAACCAATTGTCTTTTGCTTCGAAGTTGTCTTTAAAATCAGTGACCGCTACGCTGCCGCCGCCGATTTTAACAGAGGTGTACAGGTGCAGCAGTTTGTTGGATGGGTAAGTGTAACCGATCCAAAGTCCGCCGTAGCCCAGCGTGAGTTGTTTTTCGCCGATTT
>JBAXTB010000039.1:0-24489 GCA_037130425.1 Bacteroidota bacterium | reverse complement strand
AGAAGTAACCCAAAGCCCTGACAGGGCGCTATCAACAGCGCAGGGCAACGCCCTGCCGAACAAAATCGGCAACGCCCGATAAAATTCCCAACCAGGCATTAAACCAAACCCGGCATTTTGCGTTACCTTTGTGTAGAATTCGTCCAAACAAGAACAACAACAAGAATATGGAAACGATCGTGAAAAGTCCGGTCATGTTATATACGGAGCAAACGCCCAACCCGGAAGCGCTGAAATATGTGACCAACCGCATGTTATACCGTGGCATTGCCGAATTTAAAGAAGCAGAACTCGCGGCAGAATGGAGTCCGCTGGCGCATAGCCTCATGGAATTGCCTTACGTGAGAACCGTTTATTTCAACAACAACTACGTTACCATTACCAAGGAATTCAACTACGAATGGGCAGATATTATGCTCAAACTGAAGGAATTCGTAAAGGACTATGTAGAGAAAGACGGCGTCATTGTAAAAGAAGGTTTTGCCGAATACGCAGAAAAATTAGTCACCGAAAGCAACGCTGGCCAATTCAGCGGCGAAAACGGCGACATTGCCCGTAAAGTCAAAGAACTGATTGATACGTATGTGAAACCGGCTGTGGAAATGGACGGCGGTAACATTGAGTTCAAGGCTTACGACAACGGTAAAGTATTCGTAACCATGCAAGGTTCTTGCAGCGGTTGCCCATCCTCTTCCGTAACGCTCAAAGCCGGCATTGAAGGTATGCTCAAACGCATGATCCCGGAAGTGACGGAAGTGGTGCAGGAAATGGAATAATAGCCTACTTTTGCGTGCAGCACCCTTTTTTCCTACAGCGCGCGCATGTCATTATTAAAAAAATTAGCCGGTGAAACGGCGTGGTACGGTTTAAGCAGCATCCTTGGGAGATTCCTGAATGTGATGCTTGTACCGTTGTATACCAATACTTTAAGTAAAGCACAGTACGGTGTCGTCACCGATTTTTACGCCAACTCGGCGTTTTTGATGGTGCTTTATTCCTACCGCATGGAATCCGCTTTTTTCCGGTACGGCGCTGATGAGGCAGGCCGGCAAAAAGCGTATTCCACCTCGGTTTTTTCCGTGTTATGTACGTCGCTGTTGCTGCTGCTGGGAGTTTGGGTGTTCGCCCAGCCCATTGCAGATATGTTGCAATATCCTGAACACCCGGAGTATGTGCGTTATTTCGGCCTTATTTTGGCATTTGATTGCCTCGCCGAACTGCCTTTTGCGCGCCTGCGCTTGGAGCAACGTCCGATTCGTTTTGCCAGCATTAAAATGTTTTGGATCGGGTTGAACGTGTCGCTCAACTTGTTTTGGCTGCTCGCCTGCCCTTGGGCCTACGCGCACGGAATGCATTGGGTGACAGCAGTTTGGGTGCCCGGCTTAGGCGTGGGATACATTTTTATTTCCAACGCCATCGCCAGTTTGGCGGCCATGATTTGGTTGTTGCCGGAACTTAGAAAAGCGTTTCAGAGCACCTTTGACCTTGGTTTATGGAAAAAAATGATGGTGTATGCTTTGCCGCTGGTGCTGGTGAGTATGGCCGGCGTTGTGAATGAAATGCTGGATCGGGCAATCCTGAAATACCTGCTGCCCGGCACCCGCGATCAAAACCTGGCGCAGGTGGGCGAATACGGGGCCAATTACAAATTAGCCATGTTGATTTCCCTGTTTACACAAGCCTATCGCTACGCCGCAGAGCCGTTTTTTTTCCGGACGGCTAAAAATCAGGATGCGCATGTATTGCAGGCAAAGGCAACTAAATGGTTTACCATTACTACGCTGTGCGGCATGTTGGGGATTCTGTTGTTTATAGATTTGGTTAAATATTTTATCGGCGCACAGTTTTGGGGCGGCTTGGGTATTGTGCCTATCTTATTGTTAGCCAATGTGTTATTGGGACTTTATTATAATTTTTCAGTTTGGTATCGACTCATGGATAAAACAGCCATCGGCGCCTGGATTTCCGTGGGTGGTGCCTTGGTGACAATTGTATTGAACCTCGTGTTTGTACCGCAGTATAGTTATTGGGCTTCGGCCTGGGCGACCTTGGCCTGCTATGCGTTCATGTCGTGGGCGACCTGGTTTTCCGGGCGCAAGGTGTACCCGGTGCCGTATCCTCTGGGACGCATGGGCTTGTACGCGGGCGTGACCTTGGGCTTGTACGCATTGAGCATAGGCGCGCGGGCGTTGGGCTTGCACCCTATTTTGATGTGGGGGGTGAATATTGCGTTATTTGCGGTGTACCCTTTGGTGGTATATCGCTTGGAGCGGAAGGAGTTGGGTGGATTGTTGGGGCGGCAAGGGTAGATCGTTTACAATTTGTTCAAACCCACTTTAAGTCTGTATTAAATTGTCAAGGATATGCAAATATCTTTGTCAAATGCAACGAAATGCAAATCCGGCACGTTTTTTTCAGTAGTAATGAAAAGCGCGCCGGATTTGCATTTTTATTAATCCAGAATCCGATTTCGTATTGTACACTAAACTACTCGTCACTCTTTCACCTCTAAAACATTAATCCTATGGTTATCCTCACATTTTTGCTGCTGGTCGTCCTTATTTTTGGCAATAAAATGCTAAAAGAGGCTTAAAATGGCCGATTGCCCTTGTCAATGGCTGTGTTTATTTTCCAATAATTAATTCCCCCGGATAGACGCCCGTCGGTTTTTGTTTTTCAAATACCAATCGTCCGTTTACCCAAACTTTTTCAATACCTGTCGATGGCGATACGGGGTGTTGAACATTATCGGTGTTGCCTTGCACGGATTCAGGGTTGAAAAGCACCAGATCGGCTTTATAATCAGGCACCACGATGCCGCGGTCGGTTAAGCCGCGTTGTTGAGCGCTTAGGCCGGTTATGTTATGCACGGCCGTTTCCAGCGAACCGTTGCCCATTTCCTCTTGCAGCAGGCTTTTCACCACAGTCGAATCTTCGGGTCGCTCGGTACGGCGTACATGGTGTTCGCTCATTCGCGTTTCGTGTAAGTTCGTTTGACGGGCGTAAGTGGCTACGTTCACTGCCACTAATGGTTTTGTGAATAAGGCCAAAAGCGTGTCTATGGAGTAGCCGTCCGGCTCCATGAAAATGGTGGTTACTCCTTGACTAAGCAGTGCTGTACCATCTGGCTGGTCTTTCAATTCACTAAAAGGGTGATTTTGAGGATCGATAAAACCAGGGGCCAGCGTGAGGCCCCGACAATCGGTCACGGTTTCGCCAGGAAAAGGTCTAAGATCGCCGATTTCCCATATTTTATCGTCGCGCAGGCGCACAGCGCAAACGCGCGCAGGAGCTCCGGTACCATCGATCAGGCGCACGTTTGAGAGCAGTTGCACTTGAGGAAGTACCGGTTTTTGACCATCCAGAACTGCCTTCAGGCAGGCGCCCGCCCGGCCATCGGAGCCGCTGCTGAGCATGATAGCAGTCAGTCTCTTGCCTACATTTCGAATAAATATATTGTTAAATCCAACCCAACTGCCGGTGTGGAACATCACCGTGCCGGTCGAGTCAATTTCCCAACCGAACGCGTAAGGATAAGTTTGGCCGTTGTTCAAACGCACGGGTGAAAAGGCTTCTTTTATGGCTTTGGTACTGGCGAACCTGTTGGTATTGGTATAAAACGACTGATCCCATTTGAGCAGGTCTTCCGCCGAGGCGTAAATATTGCCATCGCCCACCACGCCGTCGTAGCGCATCAGGTCGTTGGGTAAGTTTTTCCCGTTTTCCCGTTTGAAACCCAACACCCGGTTCGGCGGCGATTGGGGCGAAAGAATGGTATAAATATACGTATCTTTCATGCCGAGGGGGTCGGTGATTTGTTGCTTAAAAAACTGAGCAATGGGCATTTCTGCCGCTTTTTCAACCACAGCAGCCAGCATAACGTAGCCGGTGTTGCAGTATTCCCAACGCTCGCCGGGGCTAAACCGCAGTTTGGGTTTTGTCTTCGCAAGCAGTTGCAACAGTTTGGCGTTCGTCAGCGTATCCAGCCTGTTTTTTTGCGTCTCCACCAGGTCGAAATACTCCGGCAGGCCCGAAGTATGCGTAATCAGTTGTCGAATCGAAATGTTGTTGTACGGAAAGGAAGGCAGGTACTGCTGTACCTTGTCGTCGTAATGCAGTTTGCCTTTTTCCTGCAATATCACGGCCATCATGGCAACAAATTGCTTGGATACGGAGGCTAAGTTGAAGGCGGAATTCGTTTCCAGCGGTATTTCTTTATCAATATCTGCGGCGCCGAACGCCTTCTTGTACAATAGTTTTCCGTGATCGGCCAGCAGCACTACGCCGTTAAACATGCTCTGGTTGTGGAGTTGGGTGAGCGCGGAATCAAGGCTAAGTATTTGACTTCGTGTAGGTTGCGCGGAGAGATGGTGCGCAAAGACTAAGAAAAGCAGGCAACAAGAGATAGATTTGATCATCGACATTGTTAGGTAGTGTGTGCTTGCACGCGCGCGGGTCGGTTTTAACTGTTGCCCTTAAGACGCGCTTAAGATTCTTCCGCGTTCGGCTGTACAATCAACACCTTATCTATTTTACTTTTATCCATATCCACAATCTCAAAACGATAGCCTTCCGCTTCCAAATAATCGCCCGCCTTGGGGATTTCGCTCAGTTTGTACAGGATAAAGCCCGCCAGCGTCGAATAGTCAGCATCTTCCAGGTCAAATTCTTTCAAACTGATGGTTTCCCGCAGCTCATCAATCGGAATCATGCCGTCGACCAACAGACTGCCGTCTTCACGCACCACAATTGATTGTTCTTCGGTATCATCCATATCCGGCAGGGCGCCGAAAATATTTTCTGTCAAATCGTGCAGCGTAATAATGCCTTGCGTGGAACCATATTCGTCTACCACCACGGCAAAATAAATCCGCTCTTTGCGAAAACGTTCCAGAATACGCAGCGCATTCATGCTTTCAGGCACATAAAGCGGTTGGGCCACAATATTGCGCAGGTTGAAACCGGGTTTGTTCCGATGATCCACATAATCGCGCAGTTTTACCACGCCTAAAATATTTTCAATGGTATCATCGCAAACCAGAAACTTGGTATAGCCGCTTTCCTGAATAATTTTATCGTTTTCCTCCACCGGCGCCTGAATATCAAGCCATTCCACATCGTTGCGGTGGGTCATAATGGTGTAAGCGTCGCGGTCGGCAAAACGCAGGATATTCTGGATAAATTCGCTTTCCTTTTGTTCCAGGACCCCTTGCTGGTTGGCCATTTTGACCATCAGTTTAATTTCGTCCTCCGAAATATTCTGCTGATCGTTGGGTTTGATAAACAACAGCCGCACAAACACCTTAGTAGACCAGCTCAAAAATTTTGAAATCGGGCCGGTGATTTGCGTCACAAAATGCATAATCGGCGCGCAACGGATCGCCAGCATATCGGCATACTGTATCGCTATATATTTGGGCGCCAATTCGCCAATGATAAGCGACAAGTAAGTGATGATGGTAATAACCATGGCGATGGAGATTTGCTCTGCGTAAGGCGCCAGCGCGGGTACTTTTTCAAAAAGCGGAATCAAGTGCTGTCCAATGGTAACGCCGCCATAAGCGCCTTCTACGATGCTGATCAGCGTAATCCCGATCTGCATGGCCGACAAATAATTGTCGATGTGATCGAGCAGGTTGATCGCAATGGAAGCATTGACGCTGCCTTTCAATTTTTCGCCTTCTAATTTGGAGCGCTTTGCAGTGAGCAATGCAATTTCGCCAAGCACAAGGAACCCGTGCAGGACAATCAGTATAAGTATTATGACAATATCCATCTTAAAAACGCTGTCGCTGCCTCCATCAAGTTGGTCAGTTGTGCGGCGTCCCGCCAAGATAGCGGGTTTCGGGCAACGGAGCGGTTACTTTTATTTATTGAATTGAAGAAAAATACGCGCAACAATCTTTGGTATCGAGTGCAAAAATACCACTCTTGCCAAATTTTTCATAAGTCTTTATTCGGGTTGCCTGAGAATTGCGTTAAAATATGTTAAAATTTGAAAAAAATTTTTGTCTGCATACAATAAGTACATACATTTGACCACACCAAAGGGAACATTTCCCTGTTTTCAGTTTTCACCAAATCATTTTTGCTTATCGATTCTAACTTGTACACCATTTAAATTACTGCCGATTTATCTGGTAAAAAAACAGCAAAACCACTTTGCTTATGCAAGTTATGCCGATGCTTAATGATCAGGAATTGATCGCCCTGTACGCCCGTGGCGACGAACAAGCCTTTGAGATCTTACTCAAACGCTACAAATCCAAAATCTATACTTCCATTTACTTATTTGTGAAAGATCAGGCTTTGGCCGAAGACATCTTTCAGGAAGTTTTTATCAAAATCATTGATACGCTTCGTAGAGGCAAATACAACCACGAAGGAAAATTCGTGCAGTGGGCCATGCGCATCGCGTATAACATGTGTGTGGACTACCACCGCCGCAACAAACGCCGCGCCCACATCAACCCTTCCGATGATTTTGATATTTTTGAAGTCCTGCGTTTGAGCGACGACGGTCCGGAAACCCAAATCATGCGCAGCGAAACGCATAACCGCATCCGCCGTTTGGTCGACGAACTACCCGCCGAGCAGCGTGAAGTAGTGATCCTGCGCCACTATGCTGATATGAGTTTTAAAGAAATCGCATCGCTGACCCGCGTGAGTATCAATACTGCCCTTGGTCGTATGCGTTACGCACTGATCAACATCCGCAAAATGATGGCGGAGCGCGAAGTAATGCTTCAGTGATTATTCTATTCCAATGATACACACAACGCGGCTCGTTTTTTGAGCGGCGGTTAATAAAAAACATGAGTCATCCCGATTATTTTTGGGATGGCTCATGTCATTTTTTTAGGCAGGGTTGAGCCGATGGCCTAATAAATCCTTCTTAATCGCTCAACCCCGGTTTTGTAATAACGGTAATTAATGCCTTCCCCAAACCTGAACAATTCCTTTGCGCGCAGCCAGGTTTTTGGTGTCATACCAAAAATCAATTTTCCGGATCACGCGTTTGTTGCCCGGCAAGTCAATCACGCGGCTTTCGCTACCTGCTTTGAAATTATCGCGGACTTCAAGTTCTTCGGTTTCGCCGTTGCCAAAATGCACGACTAATTTGTGGAAGTTGATGGGCGCTTTAAGCACTTTGATTTTTAGAGCGGTAAACACGCCTTCAGCACGTGTGACCATAATTTCGTCGTGGTCGAGGCCGTAGTTTACCTTGCGCATACCGAGCATTTCCCAGGGGCCGTCCTTGGTAGCAACAGGTTGGGTGGTGAAAGACATGGCGGCAAAATTTGCCAGCAGGATTACGATGAAAGCGGTACTTTTAATCAGCAATTTCATAATCAGAATGGGTTTTTATTGATGAATGGATATGTTTGACACTGGAGATGCGGTTTGGTTTAAAATTGCATAGCCAATGCAAAGGGTTATGAAAATGGACGTAGTAATCCTTTGAAAATCAATTTAATCAATCCTGAAAATCTTTAAATCCATTTAAATCTTGGTATAAAAGGCGTTTATTTGTGGTAAAATTGGGTCTGCATGGCACAAACGTTAAAAAGTATTGGAATTGGCGGCTTCAAATCCATTGCCGATGTGGATTTGCCCTTGAATAATATCAATATTCTGATCGGCGCTAACGGAGCCGGGAAAAGTAACTTTATTTCAGTTTTTAAATTTTTGCGTCAATTGGCAGAGGGTGAAGGGCGGTTTTCGATAGCGGTGCAAGAATCTGGTGGCGCTGAAAGATTGCTTCGTTATGGTAGTAAAGAGACTTCAGTCATTATAATTCAACTCAATTTTTCGCCCTATCATTACGATGTCACGTTGAGGAGCTCAACGGATGATAATTTGTTTGTTGCCCTCGAATCAGTTGGCGTTGAAAGCGCACAAAATCCTCCAATTTCCTGGACTGCAATTGCTTCCGGAACCAAAGAATCCAACCTGAAATCAGCGGCAAAAGAAGATGTTGGAGCCAGATACATTCACGAAGCGGTTCAAAACTGGCGCGTTTACCATTTCCACGATACCAGTTCGAGCGCAGCGGTTAAAAAAACGAGCCAAATAAACGACAACCTCTTTCTAAGGGAAGACGCTGGCAATTTGGCAGCGTATTTGTACCTTTTACAAGAAAAACATCCCAAACATTACGAACGTATTGTGCGGACAGTGCAATTAGTGGTGCCAATGTTCCGCGATTTTCTATTGCGGCCAAATCCACTCAATCCCGAAACGATTCGGCTTGAATGGCTCAATCAGCAATCGGATTATATCTTCGGCGCTTCTGAATTGTCCGATGGTTCGCTTCGTTTTATTTGTATTGCAACGATGTTGTTGCAGCCCAATCGCCCGGATTTGATTTTGTTGGACGAGCCGGAATTGGGTCTGCACCCTGCGGCAATACAAATTTTGGCCGGACTGCTGAAAAAAGCCTCCGCGTTTTCCCAACTGATTATTTCTACCCAGTCTGCTGCCCTGGTTTCTGCATTTGAACCGGAAGATATTGTGGTAGTGGAGCAAAAGGACAAAAATACCACGTTCCGTCGCCTGAATGCCGCGCAATTGGGTGATTGGATGGTTGAATATTCTTTAGGGGAATTGTGGGAAAAGAATGTGTTAGGAGGACGGCCATGATCAGAGTTAATATCATTTGTGAAGGGTCGACGGAAGAACAGTTTGTCCATAAATTGTTGGCGCCACACTTTTTGTCTAAAGGAATTATTGTTGTTACCCGCAATTTGGGTAAAGGGGATAGTTATGACAAATTGCGCTACAATATTGTACAATGGATGAAGGAAGATAAAAGTGCTTTTTTGACGACTTTGATTGATTTATATGGCATGAATCGCCGTTTTCCTGGTTATGATGAAAACAAGCATAAGCCACCGTTAGACAAAGTAATTGCAATAGAAGCCGCAGTCAAAGACGATCTTGCAAAAGAAGGATTGGATACTCGACAGTTTATTCCTCATTTCCAATTGCATGAATTTGAGGCCCTGTTGTTTTCATCGCCGGATGACCTACATGCTTGGTTAAGCATTGACCGACCAATTCGAAAGGGCGTTTTTCAGGCTATTCGAGATGATTTTGAAACGCCTGAACATATCAATGATGACCCCAATACGGCGCCTTCAAAGAGGATTTTGAAAGCGGTACCTTCTTACAGCAAAGTAGCGGAAGGCGTACTGATTGCAGAAGAGATCGGCTTGGAGAAAATGCGCGCCGCTTGTCTGCATTTCAATGCTTGGATGACGCAATTGGAGTCTTTAGCGCCTTAAAGTCAGCAGTTTTAATTAGTACGGCATTTTGGCAACCAAGGGCGTAAAATAAGCGCCAACAAACAAACATGCAGCTGTTTCAGTTTCCCTTTCCCATTTTCCTCCTCTTTAGCTTCTTCCCGGCTCCCGGATTAAACGCTCAAACCGTTTTTCCCGTACAAATCCGATACGCGCCAAGCGAACAAACGGCCATTTCCAAGGCAATTGAACTATTTCGTCCGGCCCCAAACGCCATTACTGACAGCACGCTCTTATTCACTTTGCCCGATTCCTTGGCCGCAGTCGCTTTACCTGCCAATTTGTTCCGACACGTACAAGCCCAATCCTATTTATCCGCGTCCTTTGACAGCCTAAGCAGAGAACACAAGTTTTTGCACCTTGGCCCCATGTTGCGCTGGGTATCCTTGCAACCCGACCAATTTGAAAACGAAGCCTGGCTAAATGCGGCCGGTTTTCGCGAAAAAATGTTCCAAAACAAGGCTTTGCGCTACGATGTATTGCTTGATCTGGAACAAAAAATATTAGTGCAGGCCGAAAACAATGGCTATCCATTTGCCAAAGTGGGCCTCGCGCAGGTACGCGTGTACGAAAACGGGGAGGCGTCGGCGCTGCTAAGGCTACAACGCAACCGTTTTATTACCTTCAGCGACATCAAAATCACGGGCGACCTCAAGGTTCCCAAGGCGTTTATGCGCAATTTCCTGGGCATTCAGCCGGGCAGCCCGTACAGCCGCGCACAGGTGTTGCGCCTGCGGGACCAACTGCGCACCCTGCCTTTTGCCGAACTTGGCGGCAATCCAACCGTGTCGTTTGTCGGGAATGAAGCCACCGTGAACCTGTTTTTGAAGAAAAAACGCGCCGGCCGTTTCGATTTTATCATTGGTTTATTGCCGCAGCCCAATGCCGAAAATGCCAAATTGCTGCTGACCGGCTCTTTGAATGCCAATTTCCAAAACGCGCTCAACCTCGGCGAACGGATTGCCGTGGAATTTGAACGCCTGAAACCCGAAACCCAACGCCTGGAAGCCTCTGCCGGGGTTCCTTATTTGTTCGGGACGGCATTTGGCGCCGACGGTAAGTTGCAAATTTTTAAACGCGACAGCAGTTGGGTGGATGCGCAAGGCGACCTGGGTGTGCAGTATTTTTTCCCCGGCGGCGATTATGTGCGGGTGCTTTGGGACAACAAAAGTTCCTCGCTTCAAAAAGTGGACACATTGGCCGTCATTCAATCGCGGCGATTGCCAGCCAACCTCGATTTGCGCCAAAACGGTTTCGGTCTGGAAATCAGTTATGCCCGGCTGGATTATCGCTTTAATCCGCGCAAAGGCTGGGCGGTGTTTTTGAAAGGAACGGCCGGGTTCAACAATGTTTTGCGCAACAACCAGATCGAAAACCTGCGCCTGCCCAATGATCCTGCATACCGATTTAGCACTTTATACGATTCCATTGCAGGCAAAGTGGCCCGTTACCGCGCCGAATGTCGGCTGGAATATTATTTGCCGTTTTTCAAGCGCAGCACGCTCAAAATGGCCTTGCGCAGCAGCGGTATTTTTTCGCCGAAACCTGTATTTAACAATGAACAATTCCGGCTGGGCGGCAATAAACTCTTGCGCGGTTTCGATGAGGAAAGCCTGTTTGCCACCCGTTATGCCGTTTTAACCGCCGAAGTGCGCCTTTTATTGGGCCTGAATTCTTTTTTATCGGCCTTCACGGACTACGGTTACATAGAAAACGTTACATACCGCAGTCGTTCATTTTTGCGCCCCGTCGGTTTAGGCGTAGGCATGAATTTTGAAACCAAAGCCGGCATTTTCGGGATCAGCGTTGCTGTCGGACGCCGGGATGTGGGCCAGGGCGTCGATTTCAGGTCGGCCAAATTCCATTTAGGCTATGTGAGCCTGTTTTAAAATCGCTGATTTACACGTATTTTTGCAGCTTACATGATTCAAATATCCGCCGTAATCATCACGTACAATGAAGAACACAACATTGGGCGCTGTCTGGATTCCCTGACAGGCATTGTGGATGACGTGGTGGTGGTCGATTCATTTTCAACCGATCGTACAGAAGGTATTTGCGTGGAAAAGGGTGCGCGCTTTATAAAACACGCGTTTGAGGGCCATATTGAACAGAAAAACTGGGCATTGTCGCAGGCTATTTACCCGGTGGTGATTTGTTTGGACGCGGATGAAGCCTTGAGCGAACGGCTGCGCGCCTCGGTGTTAGACGCCAAAATGAACTGGGCCTACACGGGATATTCGATGAACAGGCTGACCAACTATTGCGGGCGCTGGATTCGGCACAGCGGCTGGTATCCTGACCGGAAATTGCGTTTGTTTGACCGGAGGAAAGGGCGTTGGGGCGGCACCAATCCGCACGATAAGGTGGAATTAGACCTGGAATCAAATGAGGGATTTTTACAAGGCGATTTGCTGCATTACAGTTATTACACGGTGGAGGAGCACTTTGAACGGGCGCGCAAATACGCCTACATTGCGGCGCAAGCCAAACAATCGGAGGGCAAACGCGGCTGGTGGATGCAAGTGGTTTTTAGCCCCTTGGCCAAGTTTATCCGAAATTACATCATCAAATTCGGTTTTCTTGACGGCCGCGAAGGCCTGATGATTGCCTATATTTCAGCCCTTGAAACGTATTGGAAATACAAGGGATTAAAAAAAGCCATTAAGCAATAACACTATGACGCGTTTGATCATCTTTTGCATCGCAGTATGCCTCGCGGGCTGCGCCACCCATAAAAAAACGACCGTTCAGCATAAAGCGGCGCCTAAACCGACTGCGGTTGTGAAGGAAGAAACTGCGCCCGCTCCGACGGGGATGAGCGAAACTGGCATTGCGTGGCAAAAATCAGATCGGCTGATACCGGTTTTGGAAGAAGCTCAAAAGCAACACAAACCAGTTTTTTTGGAGTTTTACGCTACCTGGTGCGGCCCCTGCAAAGTGATGGAGCGCGAAGTGTTCAGTCAACCGGACATATATGACTATTTGAACAAGAATTTTCTGTCCTACCATGTTGATGTAGACTCGCCTACCGGCAAACCGATTGCTGAAATATACGAAATAAAAGGTATGCCGACCGTGATTTTTGTTGACCCCAAAGGCGTGGCTTTGGAAACTGAACTGGGCCTGATTACCGCAAGTCGTTTTAAAAAAGTAGCCGACAGCGCCTTGGCAAAAATGAAAAAATAGCAACCATTTTCCCCCATGTCATCTGTCCTGATTATCTTTATCAAAAATCCGCGGCGCGGTTATGTAAAGACGCGACTTGCCCGCACGGTGGGCGAGGATGAGGCGTTGCGGATTTACCAATATTTGCTGGATAAAACCCGGCAAGCGGCCATTGGGGTACAGGCCCGGCGCCTGCTTTTTTATTCTGATGTTATGGAGGCAGCAGACGCTTGGTCGGAGACGGATTTTGAAAAACGGGTTCAGTCAGACGGTGATTTGGGCGCGCGCATGGAGCAGGCGTTTCGTCAGGCGTTTAGCGAAGGCGCACAAAAAGCGGGCATCATCGGCTCCGACTGTCCGGCGCTTGACGGGGCCGCGCTTGAAACGGCATTTCAACAATTGGAGCAGGCTGATTTTGTGCTTGGGCCGACGCCCGACGGCGGTTATTATTTTTTGGGTATGCGCGCGTTCGAGCCGAGTGTTTTTCAGGACATTGCCTGGAGCACCGAAACGGTATTGACGCAAACCCTGGCGCAAATCCGGAAATTGAGAAAAACCGTGTCGTTGTTACCAGTTTTATCCGATATTGATACAGAAACCGATTGGCTTGCGTATAAAAAACATGAACTTTGAGCAAATTTGTACAAAACCGCGTTAAGGTTTGTCGTGCCGTTTTTTGCTTCCATATATATTCCATTTCTTTGATACGCTTTCACTAAAAAAGATTTAACACATGCAAAAATTTATCCTATTCTTCGCTTTCGCTTCGCTGATGTTTGTTGGTTGTAAAAAAGACAACAGCACAACCGAGCAATTGCAAAACAACAATTATCCTGGTACCTATACTGGCGTGTACACGGTTTATTCAGGGGTTGACGCCGGAACTGACTATAACGCCACGATGGTTGTGACCAGTAACGTTTCGGGTGGTGTAGACCTCAAGTTGACCGCCGGTACTATCGTTGAAAACATGGTTGGAACCATTACTTCCGATAGCAAACTTCAACTTGCCGTGCAAAATGTAGGCGGTCTTAAAATGACTGGCGCCGGCGAACTGACGGATTCCGATCAGGTGCTCACGCTTACGCTGACCAGCGTTACTTCCGGTTTGAAAGGCGGGTTTTTTAAGGGAAAGAAGTAACCCCTTTTGGGCAATGTCATTGACTTAAGGATTTTCCGTAGCCCTGAAAGGGCGGAATCATCAAGGCAGGGTAACACCCTGCTGTTCGAAGCAACACGAGATCTAAGCCCTGAAGGGGCGAAATCAACCTGTGCTACAGTGATTCCGCCCTTTCAGGGCTTCTCAAAACCTTGGCCATTTTAAATTGGGCGTTGCCCAATTCTAATGATTCCGTCCTTTCAGGACTTTGGTAACACTTAAGCCAATGGCATTGCCCTCCTGGGGTCGGGGCGGCCAAACCAAACGCTCATTGCCCTCATTCAACCAATAAAACACATCACCACTACCTTACCAATGAATTCCGTATACGATATCCTTGCCGAACTCCAAAGCATGGGCAGCGAAAGCACCAAACGCACGCTCCTGCGTCACGGCGCGCGCGAACCTTTCTTTGGCGTAAAAGTAGGCGATATGAAAACGATCGTCAAACGGATCAAAAAGGACCATGCGCTGTCGCTGGCATTGTTTGACACCGGCAATTCCGACGCCATGTACTTGGCCGGCTTAATTGCGGATGAAAAGAAAATCAGCAAAGATGAACTCCGGCATTGGGCCGAAAAAGCGCATTGGTCGATGTTGAGCGAATACACCGTGGCCTGGGTGGCTGCCGAAAGTCCGCACGGCTGGGAATTGGCTTTGGAATGGATCGAATCCAAGCAGGAAAATATCGCTTCTACCGGCTGGTCTACACTGTCGAGCTGGGTCGGGATTCGTCCGGATGCGGCACTGGATCTGCCTGCGCTGGAAAAACTGCTCGACCGGGTAGCAGCCACGATTCAGGACAAACCAGATCGGGTTCGGTACACCATGAATGGCTTTGTCATGTCTGTGGGCATTTCCGTTGAACCGCTTTCGCAAAAAGCCCTGCAAACCGGCGCGCAGTTGGGAAAACTCACGATCAACATGGGCGATACCGCTTGCGCAGTGCCATTTTCCGTTGATTATATTCAAAAAGCGATCAATAAAGGGCATTTAGGGCATAAGAAAAAAATGGCGCGTTGCTAATTTTCTTCACTTTTGAGGCTGATAAAACCCGAGGTCGATAGCCTTTTTTACCGTCTTAGTAATAGGCAACGAACATATTTCAGGTGTTGTTTTTATCTTGGGCCTGCTTATTGATACCCATGTCCGATCCGAACGTGCAAATTCAATCCGAATGCGCTACAGAACGTGCCGTTTTGTGTACGTTGTTTTATTTCGAGTTCTTTTCCTATCCGCTCACGGCGGAAGAGGTTTGGATGTTTGCCGGAAAACGAGAAACCCTGCATACGATTAGGCAAAAACTTGTTGAACTAAGCGCGCAAGGGCGCATTTTTCAATTCGATCAATTTTATCAAAGCGTCAACAATGCCTCCTGGGCGCCCGCCCGCCTGGATTATAACCGCCGTGCCGATCAGTTTTTGCCCATCGCCCGGCGCATGGGTCGGCTGATTGGAGCATTCCCGTTTGTGCGCAGTGTGTACGTGTCGGGTTCTTTGTCCAAGCACAGTATGCGCCCCGACGGTGACATTGATTTTTTTATTATCACGGCGCCGGGGCGCTTGTGGCTGTCTCGTACCTTGTTGGTGTTGTTTAAAAAAATACTACTTTTTAATTCGCATAAGTACTTCTGTGTCAACTATTTTATTGATACGGATCACTTGCTGATCGAAGAGCAGAACTTATTTACGGCCACGGAGATGGTGACATTGTTGCCGATGTACGACACGGGTTTGCACGCCGCTTTTATAGAAACAAACCAATGGGCCTGGGCGCAATTTCCCAATTTCCAGGCGCGCAAACCTGTGCAGCCAAGTCCAAACGGTCTGTTTAAACGCGGTTTGGAATGGCTGCTTTCAGGTCGACTGGGCGCCTGGCTCGATGTTCGGGCCATGACGCTTACCGTTGGGTACTGGCGGCGCAAATTCGGCCATTTTGATTCCGACACCTTTGAGGTCGCCATGAAATCGCGGCGGTACGTGTCCAAGCATCATCCCCTCTATTTCCAGAAACGGGTTCTGGATGCTTATGCCCAGCGGATTAAGATATTGGAGGAAAAAGAATAGCCACACCGTCTCCCGTCCACCGTCTCCCGTCCACCGTCCACCGTCCCGTCTCATTTCTTAATTTCATACCCAATCGTAAAAGTATTAGGGTTGAAATTTTTCAAAAACAGATGCCCGTCGCTTGGAATATGCACCGTTAATTTGCTGTTGGCCAACAAAGAAGGACTTATCCATTTTTCGGTTCCGTCGCGCTTGACGTAATAGGCTTCGCAAGATTGAGCAGGATTGGCGTTCGTCAGCACCACATCAAAACTGGCATGTTTTAAATCCTTCCAAACCCGGAGTTCTCCTTTGGCAGGAATGTCAAGGTTGCCCGTTTCGGGTTGAATGTTTACCAGGTTTTGGCTTGAATTACAAGACATGGCCATCAATGTGGAGGCTAAAAAGAGAAAAGTTACTTTACGCATTTCTTTTATTTTAAGTGAGGCACAAAACTGCGGCAATCACTTTTGGGAGGCGTCGCAAATCGTATTTTAGGGGTATCGAATTATGTTTTGAGGCTTTTTAGGGCGCGCTTGTGTCTTTTCACATCGCGGAACAACCTGCTTTTTCGTTGAAAGGTTCGGGTTCGTCACACAAGGTTTTATATTTGTGCAACATAAACTAAAACAAACCAATGTTCGACGAACTCAACAGGTACCAACAAAACGGGCATTTTCATTTCAGACAACATGAAAGTTTGAGGCTTTTCTGTAATGCGCCAACCGACAAAAGCGGGGTTTATCTTGTTTATGCCTTGGCGAAAGGGAAAATGGAACTTATTTACATTGGCCGTTCCGGGAAACTAAAAAAAGACGGTTCCATATTTGTTCGAAAATCCGGAATCGGCGGTATCAAAGACCGAATCGTAAACGGGTTTCAGTTTGGTAAAATACCGAGGCGAATTTCCTGGCCAACCCAAATGAACATTGATAATATTGACACATTAAACGTTCATTGGTATATTACGCATGGTGATGATTACAATGATTGCCCAAGGGTTTTAGAAAACGCCTTGCTTAACAGATTTGTTGAGATTTATGGGGTGCTGCCAAGGTGGAACAGGGTGCTGTAGGTTTGCCGCAAGCGGCGTTGCTGAAAATGCACTCCTACAACCATAGAAATTAATTATGAAAACTGTCAAAATCTTATCTGAAGTAACCTTTTCAGAAGCCGCTAAAAGGTTTTTCAATTTCCCAATGATGAATGATACGCGTATGCCATTTTGGATACATGGCGATGGGAAATCGACTTTTTCTGAAGTTTTATATGACGGCGTTCCAATTGAAATAGGCAAACCGATCATTGTTCAGATTGCCTATTTTGAACAAGCGTTTTTAGTTGGGAAATTAGGAATTGGTAGTTTGTTTTCTTTAGGCACCTTTCCTGTAGAGCTTGCAACTGGGAAAATAATAGATTGGAACCTTGCGCCAGCGGACGTGGATTGAAAACCTTATAAATTTAACTACGTTATTGATTTTAAATAAAGATTTGAATGGAGCATTATTTGTTTAGGATAAAAAGCATTGTTGAACATTTGGAAAAACGTCCGGGGATGTTTCTCGTATCGAACACATTTAATGCGTTCATAAATTTCTTGGGAGGGTATACGATGGCAATTTATGAAGCCGAAGGATTTTCATTTGATAGAGCATTTTCGGAATGGCTTGCTGAAAAATATAATCTATCACCGGCATTGGCGTGGCATGCTCAGATTCTTCATAAAACGAATAAAAATGAAGAAGCCGCTTTAAATCTGGTGTTTCTGGAAATCAATGCGTATCTAAATTATTTGTCAGCCTGATTTACTGCCGCGCTTGTGTCTTCCCCGATCTGTGATGCGGGACAGGTTCGACCAAGCGCACGCAATATACGATTGTAAACTGCTTACAATCAAGTTATTAAATACTTAGCTACTCACGCTACGTGCGCTTGGTCGAACCTGTCCCGCATCAAAGATCGGGAAAGACACAAGCGCGGTGGCTTAAGATTGAGCGTAGGGAATGCGAAGGCCGGGCGGGGCAAAAATACTTATCCGACAGCGTTTTAAAGTTTACTCAAAAGTAAAGAATTTTAGCACTTCACACCTTTGACTTCGTTATTCTATACGTTTGCCCCCACTTCGCCATTGACTGCATTATTGGCGACAATGTAAGCCCAAACTCAGTTAGGGTGTACTCCACCTTTGGAGGAATTTCCGCATAAATTTTTCTGCTGATTAAGCCATCATCTTCTAACTCTCTCAACTGCTGCGTAAGCATTGATTGCGTTATGCCTGCTACACTTCGCTTCAATTCACCAAACCTTGCAGGGGCAGTTAGGTAGATGGCATTGATAAGGATAGGCTTCCATTTTCCGCCCAGAACTTTCATTGTTGCCGTTACTGGACAAGAATTTTCATCAAAAACGAAGTTTTTTTCTGTCACAACACTTTGATTTTCAATATTAGTATTGTTTTCCATACTAAGTTTTGTTAATAATCCTACTTGTAGGATCCAGTTTAACTATGAAATTTTGCACTACAAAGGTAAAAAATACTAATGTACATGTCAAGAAAAAAATCGAATTGCCGGAGCAAACAGGCGTACTTCAAAATTTTGGACCAAGCGAATGAAACATTCACAACTAAAGAATAAAAATCATGACCACCATTGAAAAAATTTACACAGCATCGGCAACTGCCAGCGGTGGCAGAGAAGGACATGTAAGATCCTCCGACAATGTACTTGACCTACAGGTACGGATGCCTAAAGAATTTGGAGGCCCGGGGGCTCCCTATACCAACCCGGAACAACTATTTGCAGCCGGTTATGCGGCCTGTTTCGGTGGAGCCTTGGACCAGGTAATCAAAAATGCTAAAGTTAAAACCGGTGCGACTAAAGTGTATTCGCACGTAAGCATTGGTAAAACGCCAGAGGGCGGTTTTGGCCTTGCAGTGCGCCTGGAAATAGAGGTGCCAGGTGTTGATCATGCCCTGGCTCAAGAACTCGCTGAAAAGGCGCATCAGATATGCCCCTATTCTAATGCCACCCGCGGAAACATACTCGTAGAAGTGGTATTGGCGAAATAGTCCATATAAACCCGGACAGTTGGCTGAAGCCATTGTGAAACTGGTAGCAACTTCGGCAGGAGAGGGCCCGCTATGCACATTAGTTGACAGATGATGAGCAGCACTACCGAGGTGCTCAACGAAGCAGCAAAACAAGTGCAAACAGGCGTACTTTAAAATTTTGGACTAAGCGAATTGAATATTAATAACTAAAAAACAAAAACAATGCAGACAATGAAACAAATATTAGTAAGTGAATTTGGAGATCCTGAAAACTTGATCTTACACGATGTAGCGATGCCTTCTGCCGGCGACGGGCAAATTGTAATTAAAGTAGAAGCTTCAGGGGTGAATTTTTCTGACAGCATGCAAAGACGAAATCAATATGTATTCCCCGTCTCTTTACCTTATTTACCCGGTTGGGAAGTGGCAGGGATAGTTACCGAGCTTGGAAAAGGTGTCGAAAATATTTCAATAGGAGATCGAGTAGTTGCTATGCTTCCTAAAGGCGGAGGATATGCTCAATATGCTGTTACAGAATCTTATTTGGCAGCAGTTCTTCCGCCTACGATCTCTGCCCAAGAATCGTTGGCATTGCAAGTTCAGGGCCTCACTGCCTACTTTATGTTGAAAGACGGAGCGAAATTACAAGCTGGACAAACTGTGCTGATACATGCTGCAGCTGGTGGTGTGGGTACATTACTCGTTCAAATTGCAAAACAAATGGGAGCAGGTAAAATAATAGCCACCGCAAGTAATGTTGAAAAACTTGCTGTTGCCAAATCGTTGGGTGCAGATGAATTAATAAATTATACAGAGTCTGACTGGGTTCAAAAAGTAAAGGACGCTACAGGAGGAAAAGGCGTTGATTTAATCGTGGATTATGTAGGAGGCGAAACCCTGCGAAATAGCGTTAATTGCCTTGCGCCCTTTGGTAGGTTGATAAATTTTGGAAATCCAACGGGTGGATCAACATCAATTGAAGCCTTTAGACTTGTAAATGACAACCTCATTTTGCAGGGTTTTGGATTGGCAAGTTATTTCGAAAAACCAGATTTAATGCAGGAAGCTTATCAATATTTGTTTTCGCAAGCTGCAACAGGAAAACTAAAAGTTCACATCGGACAAACCTTCCCTTTAAAAGACGCTGCCGAAGCACACAGACAAATGGAAAACAGGAAAACAACAGGTAAAACTGTGCTAATTCCTTAAATTTAAAAAAACATGAAAATAACACTCACAGGTGCCGCTGGTAACGTTACCAAACCCTTAGCGGAAAAATTACTCGATGCCGGTCATCACGTAACAGTTATAGGTAGAAATGCCGATAATTTACAAGCCCTTTCTGATAAGGGCGCTACACTCAAAATCGGAAGTATAGAAGATACTGATTTTATAAATGAGGCATTCAAAGGAGCGGATGTGGTTTATACCATGATACCAGTACCATATCACAGAACAGATTGGGTGGAATATGGCGAATTAATTGGCGAAAACTACAGAAATGCAATTGCAGTCAATGGAATAAAAAAAGTAGTAAACCTAAGCACTTATGGAGCCCATAAATTGGAAGGGATTGGCGCCATAAATTCTATCGGTCAGCTTGAAAAATCGTTGAACAAATTGAACAATGTAGAAGTCGTTCACTTACGAGCAGGTTATTTTTATAGTAATCTATTTAATCAAATAGCTACGTTGAAGGCGATGGGTGTACTCGGAGCTAACTATGGATCATCAGATGGTAAAATGATTTTTGTACACACGCAAGACATTGCAGATGTTGCTTTTGAAGCCATCACCAATTCGTCATTCCCATCAACAGAACCTTACTACGTAGTAAGCGACATCAGAACATGGAACGAAACTGCCGAATTGATTGGCAAAGCAATGGGTAAAGAATTAAATTGGACTGTTTTTAGTGATGAACAATTTGAAGCAGGTGGCAAACAAGCAGGATTTCCCGACTTTATGATCGCTATTTTAATAGAAATCGGACAGGGTATTGCTTCAGGCAAGTTCACAGAACACTATTTTTCTTTAAGCACAAAACCCACTTTGGGGAAAACTAAACTGGAAGATTTTGCCCGGGAATTTGCATCTGTTTATGACGCGAATTAAATGTTAAGCCTAAGAAAATCAATAACATTTAAATTGGGCGACTCAAATAAAATTTAATAATCACGCATTTAAAATTCAATAAACATGGTAAATTCTCTAAATTGGTTTGAAATACCAGCTACAGATTTCGAAAGAGCAAAGACTTTTTATGCAAAAGTTTTAGATGCTCAAATTCATGTCGACCCTAGCCCTAATATGCAATATGCATATTTACCGTCTGATCCACAAAAAGGCGGATTTGGCGGAGCAATCGCTAGCGGTGAAAACTTTGTTCCTGCAATGACCGGCACAACTGTTTACTTAGATGGCGGAAATGACCTTTCAGTTCCATTAGGCAGAGTAGAAAGTGCCGGTGGAACAGTTATACTGCCGAAAACTGCTATTGGTGAGAACAGAGGATTTATTGCACTTTTCATCGACACAGAAGGAAACAAGGTAGGGTTTCATTCAATAGGTTAATACAAAGTTCTCCCGTATCTTTGTAAAATAGTTGATAGAAATGTCATCATTGATATTTCTATCAGCTTTGCGTTATATACATGAACAAAGACATTCGTAAACATCGACAAAACAGCATCGACAGGCAGTACCTAACAGCGGTTCAGGCGATGATGACACAATCGACAGGCAACGAAACGAAATAAAAGAGAAAATGATGGCTTTAGCAAACAAAACAGTAGCAGCACCGAGTTCGAATTGGAAAGAAACGCTGCTTCCAGATGAAGCGCATCTTCACGCCGATCACCTGTTGGCTTTTGAAGAAATTAGAAAAATAAAGGATGCCAGGTTCGGTAAGGGCCGACAACTACATCGGAAGGCGCTACTTGGTTTGCACGGGCGTTTTGAAGTGCTGTCTGGCTTGCCTGATTATGCAAAGTTTGGCCTTTTCGCTGCTCCTGCCACCTACGATGCCTGGATTCGATTGTCAAATGGAGGCATGGATCGCGCATCGGATCGTAAACCAGATATTCGCGGGTTTTCAATTAAAATACTTGGACTGAAAGGGCCTGGCGCATTAGGATCCGGCGATACGGATTGCCAGGATTTTTTGATGATCCAGCGATCTGCTTTTGGTTTCGCCACGAGCAAGGATTTTGTTGACTTTGTACACCATGCTGCACTTGGGCCGGTCTCCTTGTTTAGGTATCTGTTTTCCAAATTTGGATTCATGGGCGGTTTCCGAAAACTAAGCCAAATATCCAAGGCACTTAAAATTCCATTTACTGGTTTTGCTACCGAAAAGTTCTACACCGCCACCCCATTCGCTTGTGGCCCCTACGCAGCGCGCATGCGCATGTTGCCCGCAAGTACCGATGCGAACGCAAACGCCCAAGAAAGCTGGTCAAGCGACTTCCTTTCACACTTATCGAAAGGAGATTTGAGGTTTGAAGTTCAGTTGCAGTTTTATGTGGATGAAGCCAGGACTCCAATTGAAGACGCGACAAACGAATGGCCGGAAGCAGTAGCGCCTTTCGTCACGGTAGCAGTATTAACCATACCTGCGCAGGACACAGCAAGTACGGAGGGTTCAAAACGCGCTACCGACATTGAGGCCGCAGCGTTTGATCCTTGGAATGCCTTAATGGAGCATCGCCCTTTGGGTGAGGTGATGCGCGCGCGAAAGCTTGTGTATTTCCAAAGTCAGCTTTGGCGTAAATCGTAAACTATTCCGAATGATCAAAATGTGGACTGAAGTGGTGGACGTGGCACCATAACAGAACATTTTTACCACTTGTCTTTGAAAGTGCTTTTGGTGGACAACCAACAAAGATTTACGAGGCATTTCAATGGAAAAACCTCTCTATGAGTGCTTTTAAGTTTGACTAAATTTGAGGCAGACGGTATTCGCGTCCGAAAATCAGGGGAAGCGCCTAAACCGGTGTTTAACAAGTGCGCGCGTTGGTGCGGAACCCGAATTTGCGTGCGACTAATTTTGGTCATTTGCTGACAATCTGTCATCCCGTTTTGGATCATGGTCGATATTTTTGCCGTTACAAGTGATAAAAGCAATGGCGATACAAACCGCAAAACCCGCAACCACGGCGAGTCGAGTGGCATTGATTTTCACATTGATTTTTGCTGCTGGTTTAAACAAAATTGTTTCCTCAAAGATCAACAACATGCGGTCGGTATTTTCAGCCTATAAACACGGGTTTTAATATATGCGTGTTTTTAACTGTTTCGACAAATATTTTGCGCATCCTTTTACTGTCACTTTGTCAGTCGTTCTTTTTCGGCATAGTTCTCGCCTGTTCAGGCGTTCCCCTCACCTGTTACTGCACGTTGTTAAGTTTCAGGCATGGCCTTTGGTCTGAGTCATTGAAGAACAACGCTCAGTACGACAAAATATATAACATTTAATTCTCATCTTATGTATCAGTTTCTTGCAAACGAAGGAGCAGCAGGCGATGCGCAACATTCGACCCGCTGGTCCAGTCCGTCCGCCGACTACAATTTATTAGACGCATATTCCCAAACCGTCATCGGTGTCACCAAACGTGTGAGCGATGCCGTGGTGCATTTAAAAGTGCAAAAACCGCAGCAACAACAACCACAGAACCGCCGCGCACAACAGGAACCCTTCGGTACCGGCAGCGGATTTGTCATCAGCACCGACGGTTTTGTGGTCACCAACAGCCACGTCATCAGCGGCGCCGACAAAATTGAGGCCATGCTGCAAGACGGCCGCTCTTTCACGGCCCACGTGGTTGGCGACGACCCGGCGACCGACCTTGCGGTGGTCAAAATAGACGGCGACAACCTCTCCACCGTCGGTTTTGGGGAAAGCCACAAATTGCAGGTCGGCCAAATCGCCATCGCCATCGGCAACCCTTATGGATTTCAGTATTCCGTAACGGCTGGCGTGGTCAGCGCGCTGGGCCGCACCCTCCGCACCCAAAACGGCCGCCTCATCGACGATGTGATCCAAACCGACGCCGCGCTCAATCCCGGCAACAGCGGCGGCCCGCTGGTCGACTCCCACGGCAACGTAATCGGGGTAAACACCGCCGTGATCCTGCCTGCGCAAGGGCTTTGTTTTGCGGTGGCCTCCAACCTCGCCAAATTCGTGGTGGGCAAACTCATCCTCGAAGGCAAAGTGCGGCGCGGCTACCTCGGCATCAGCGCCCAAACCGTGCCTTTGCCAGCCCAATGGATCAATACCCTGCAACTCACCACCACCGGCGGCATCCAAATCCTCAGCGTGGAACCCGACGGCCCGGCCGGCAACTCCGAACTTCAATCGGGCGACATCCTCGTCCAATTCGACGGCAAGCCACTCGGCTCCATCGACGACCTGCATAAAGTGCTGGATGCGCAAACCATCGGCCGCACCGTGAATGTGTGGGTGCTGCGGAACGGAGGCTTGAAGAGTTTGGCGGTTAAACCGGGGGAATTGGGGTAGTTGTCTGAACCACGATTATAGGGATTTTTGGATTTGCGGGATTTTTTGACCGCGATAACGCCAGATTTTGGACTACCCCACATCCAAAAATCCCATAATCCCTATAATCGTGGTTCAGACAGTTGCCGCGCGTGTACATTGTCTGAACCACGATTATTGGGATTTTTTGATTTTCAGGATTTTTGATCGCGATAACGCCAGATTTTGGACTACCCCACATCCAAAAATCCCATAATCCCTAT
>JBAXTB010000389.1:0-5382 GCA_037130425.1 Bacteroidota bacterium | reverse complement strand
TTCCAACCCTGTGACTGCCATCTGTCGGGTTTTACCCGACTTTTACCGTACAAGCGGGTGGAACCCGCATGATAGTAGATACAGGGTTGGAACCCTGCGCCAGCGAGGTTATCATACCGGACTGGGCAATAGACTTGATTAGAAACAAAAAGCAGGAAAACTAAAAAATAGATGATCGAGCGTATTGTCGGCGTGACTTGAGTCAAGCCGACAATTACAGATGATCCCAACTTTTTATTTGGTGAAAAACCTCACGTTGGCCTTATCACCCAGCTTCAGTTTGGCGCTTTCTGTAGAAACCATTGCATCCGAAAATACCCAGCCGCAACGCCCCCGTTCGATATTCATCTGTTCGATATTCGATATTCACTTCCCTTCCATCATTGCCACAAAATCGTCCTTTTTCCGCCGCGAAATCTCTACCTTCGAGCCGTCCGACATTTCGGCATAGCCGCCATCCGTGCGTACATAGCGCGATATTTGGGCCATATTAATCAAATGCGAGTGGTGTACGCGGCAGAAATTTTGTTTGGCGAGCATGTTTTCAAAATAGCCCATCGTGCGCGAAACAAGGATTTTTTCCCGGTTGGTAAAATAAAACGTCGTGTAGTTGGAATCCGATTGCAAACGCACAATATCGGCCACTTGCACAAACATCAATCCGTCGCTGATGGGCAATGCAATACGCTGTGGTTCAGGTTTTTGTACTTGCTGAAACAACTGCTCCAAGGCACTGAAATCAGGCTGTGCGGCTTGCATTCGGTCCCGCACTTTCCCAACGGCGGCTTCCAGTTCATCCAGATCAATGGGTTTCAACAGGTAATCCACTGCAGAAACCTTGAAAGCTTGCAGCGCATATTGGTCGTAAGCTGTCGTGAAAATCACGGAGAAATTAAATTTATCTAATTTTTCCAGCAATTCAAAACCCGTCATGCGCGGCATTTGAATGTCTAAAAAAAGCAAGTCAGGCTGCATGGTCTGCAGTTGTTCCAGACCGATCAGCGGGTTATTGGCCACCGCAATCACCTCGACATCCGGGGCGGTCATGCGCAGCATATTGGTGAGTGCTTCCGTGGCATTGGGTTCGTCGTCGATGAGAATTGCTTTCATATTGGTTTTAATTTTTGGATGCAGTAATGGGTTGAACCGCCATCATGGGCATACGCACGACCACCTTGGTTCCGGTGGCGTTGCCCATTTCATCGTGTAAGTCATTGAATTCGAGGCTGATATCATTTGCCAACTGCGCATTCAGCAGTTCCAGTCGGGTACGGATATTGCTCAGTCCGGTAGAACGGTGGTTTTTGGGGCGATCCTGTTCCAGTTCGGCAGCCTTGGCGCGCCCCACGCCGTTGTCTTCTATTTCACATATAATGGTATTGTTTTCGGCTTTTATAAAACGCACCCAAAGTTTAGCCCCTGCATCTTCTTTGTGCATCAATCCGTGCCATATAGCGTTTTCAATATGCGGCTGAATCAGCATCCCCGGAATAGCCACCGATTCGGCACTCAGGTTTGTATCTATTTGAAAATCAAAGGCAAAATGCTGATTAAAGCGCAGCGCCTCCATTTCTGTGTAATAGCGCAATAGTTCAATTTCGCGGTCTAATGGTACCACCGGCGACTCTGAATTTTCCAAAATAAGCCGCATCAGCCGTGCGAATTTGGTGAGGTAGCGACTGGCCTCGCGGGTATCGTTTTTCAGGATAAAATTCTGCACCGAATTCAGGGCATTGAACACAAAATGCGGATTCATCTGGGAGCGTAAGGCCCGCATTTCCAGGTCGGCCATTTGTTGCCGCACCTTGGCTTTTTCCGCCTCCCGCGTTTCCGCCCGACTGATTTGGCGCCTATAAAACCACCAAATAGCGGCGGCTAATGCGGCCAATAAGGAAATCCGGAAAGTCCAGGTTTGCCACCAGGGCGGATAAATCAAAATACTGAGCACCGCAGGCGTTTCGCCCCAAATACCGTCGCTGTTGGCCGTGCGCGCGTAAAATGTGTACCGACCTGGCGAAAGATTCAGAAAATTGGCAAAATTATCGGTTCCGGCGTCTTTCCAGTCGGCTGGGCTGCCTTCCGGTTCCAAACTGTACTGGTAGCGGTTGTTTGCACCGTTGATAAAATTGACGCCTGTAAATTCAATCCGTAAATCATTTTGATTGTAGGCAAGGCTGATGCCGCCATTTTCGGGAATTGGAATTTCATTGTCAAAAACCTGTATCCGCGTAACCAAAGTATGCGGCGCAGCGGTAGCCGTATCTACTTTGTCGGGTTCAAAAAGGCATAACCCGCGGTCGGTAGAAACAAACAATATATTTTTGCTTGTGTCGATCAGTTCAACATTGGAAATAATATTAGATAGCAATCCGTCGGTTTGGTAAAAAGTCCTGACCTGATGACTGGAGGCTTCATAACGGCTCAAGCCATACGGCGTTGCAAACCATACATTCCCGTCCCGATCAAGGCATAGGCCGTTCGGTTTGTTGGTAGAAAGGCCGTTTTTCTTGCCGAAATTTTGCACCTTTCTGGTGCTGACGTCCATTATGTACCATTTTTGACCAGTATTAAGCCATACATTATTGCGCTTGTCGGCTAATATTTCAAACCCTTGGGCACAATCAACCCCGGGCGGACAATCAGGCGCGATCTTTTCAAAGGTTCCGGTTGATTGGCGCCAACGGACAATGTATTTTTTTTCATTTCCAAAGCAAAACCACATGTCCCCATCCGGCCCCTCGGAGCAGGCGGTAGCTGAGACGATTGGAAAGGGCGGATTGGCCCCAATACTGGGAAAATGGAAAAATTTACGGGTACGGGTGTCGAAAAAGCATACTCCGTTGTTATACACGCGCGACCAGATACGCCCGCGATGGTCGCGAAACAAAAATCGACCGTTTAAGGAATCAAGTCCGGGAACGAGTTTGCTCAATAGCCCGTTTGTATTGCTAACCGGATTATACCAGGTGAGGCCGCCCAATGAAGTCATCCATATAGTATCTCCCCGATCCGGTGCGAAAGCGCTACCATAAGCGTAACTGTGAAACGGATTGGTCAATACGTTCCCTGTAACCCCGCGATCCGATTTGTTCATGCTGTATAGCCCGCCGTTGCCGCTGCTTACCACCCATTTTCCCGCCCAGTTTGTACTAATAAAACCAAACCATTCTTCAGAAACCTTTGTATCGGCCATCACTTTTTTATGCGCCGTATTCAGCGCTGTCATGGGTGTCGTCGGCAAATTTTTGAGGGTTAAAAAATAAATACCCTCAAAACGCGGGCAAAGCCAAAGGTTGCCGTCTCGATCTTGAAAATTTAAAATATGTTTTCCGTCTGGGAAGGAACTTTTCCATTGCGGCAAGTCAGTTATAGTACCGTTTTCTTGATTGTAAACAATGGGAGCGCCGAAATACCGTTCTAAAAAAATCAGGCTGTCGGATATTAAAGAGGGATAGCCGAATGAGTTGTATTTTTCAGCCTGTGGGTCTTTAAAATTTCGTTCAATGATCGGTTCCGCTTTTTGCGCGGCCCAATCAAAACGGTACACATGGGTAGGCGTATAGGTATTGATGGTGGTATACCAAATGCTGTTCTTACCATCACAGAAAATACTGCCCGGCGATTGGGCGGAATCTAAGGGGCTGCAAGTCGGGATTAATTTACACAGGGGCGCGGTTGTTTGGCTTTGAAAATCAATGACTTGCCAAGGCGCGTTATAAGGAGGCGTAAAACTTGCAAATTTTACCACAACCAGCCCATTGGGTAACTCCATAAATCCGCGGGCATAAGTTCCATTGTTGTTGTCGTTTGCCTTTGCCGGTTTAAAAAGGGAATGGATGATTTGAAACCGATCGTTTAATACGTAAACCGCAAATTCCGTGGCAATCCAGCATTGGTTTTTGCTATCTACAAATATGAACCCGATCATGTCGTCTGCCATCAGTTGCCCTTCCCGATTAGGCAAGGGGATCGGCTCAAATCGAAGTGTTCTGGTATGTAATATACACAAACCTTTCTCTGATCCGATCAGGATTCGATTCCCGGTTAATTTCGCCATTTGGATGATATGGTCATTGGGTAATCCTTTGCCTGAAGCATTATGAAAAAAAGCGCTGAAGCGCTCGCCATCGAACCTGTTCAAGCCTTCTTCCGTTCCGAACCAGAGAAACCCATCGTCATCTTGCACGATACTTGAAACGGAGTTGTTCGACAAACCTTGCTCCATCGTGTAATGCCGGAACCGGGAAAATAAATCTAATACGTCTGGTGATTGTTTGGGGGCAATGCCGGCTGCTTTTTGGGCAATAAGGGGCGTTACTGCCAAGAGTAGCAGTGAAATGATAAAAGTTCGAATGGATGTCCTGAATTCAATCATGTCTCGTGCGCCAAAGGTAATTTAATGCAATTGTACGCCAATGACCACTTACGCAACCAAAATGACCACTTGCTAAACGGCCTGTAGGAAATAAACGATCCTGGCCGCCGACTACACATTCAGTCGTGCCACTTGCTCGTCCGCGCTTTCAGGAAATGCTTTATGCGGCCATCTTTGTAAAAAAAGTAGCATGTACGCAGAGCAGCAATACGATGTCCACCCTTATTTACGGTGGCTAAAATGGATTTGTTTGGCAGCAATTATTTGGCAATTAGCGGCATTTGCGGCCAAAGAAGCAGGCTTTGTATGGCCATTGACAGGGCAAGGCGCTCATTTGGTACTTTTGATAACCGCTGTGCCAATGTGTTTAATGATTGCCAACGGCCGCTTTTCTATTCGAATTTCCCCCAAGGGCTGGGATTTGCGGTATTTCCCGTTCCAACTGTATTACCAACATCTCGATTGGGATGAAATCAAAATTGTGAGCCGGGTTCCGCCGGAGGATTTGCCGCCCAATGCACAATTTGGATTTCCAATCATGCGCTTTACACGCTTATTCCTGCTTACAAACCCACGCTACGAGGTGCTGCGCCTCGATCTGATAAACGGCGGGCAAATATATTTTTCCACTAAAAATGCGAATGAACTGATTCTTTTTCTACAAAAAGAAATGGTTTTTGCCTTAAAATCAACAAAATCGGCTACAAATGAAATCGGACATTTTGTAAAATAAACGTAAGTACTTAGCACAGTCCAAAAATCCTGAAAGGATTGTATGTAAAAACGCTATAAAAATACATAAAATCCCTTCGGGATTTGGATAAAAGGAACATCCAACATTGCTATAAACATATAATCCTTTCAGGATTTTTTAATCGTAAATAGTTACAAATAAACCAAATAAACCAAATAAACCAAATAAAAACGGGTGCGTTGCCCTTAGCTTCCCTAAAAAAGCCCAAACGCAACGCACCCGTTCGATATTCGATATTCTTCTGTTCGATATT
>JBAXTB010000388.1:0-5389 GCA_037130425.1 Bacteroidota bacterium | reverse complement strand
CAACGTTCGAGGTTCCTTTTTTCCAAATCCCGAAGGGATTTTATGTGTTTTTATAACATTTTTACATACAATCCTTTCAGGATTGGGAAATTTTGCCCGGCTTGATCTATAAACATAAAATCCCTTCAGGATTTTTAGAATGCGCTAAATACTTACAGATTTTAAATATAAAAAAATCCGTGTCTCAAATTAATGAGACACGGATTTTTTATTTAATATCAGTTTCAATCGCTTATCGCGCAATTACAAAACGCTGGGTTTTCATGCCCTTGGTGGTTTGCATATTCACAAAATACAAGCCGTTTGACAAACCCTGGAGATCCAGGTTGTACTGATTATCGCCGAAGGTATTCGAAATGGATACTTGCTTGCACACGATCTGCCCGGTTGCATTCGTAACCCAAATCGCGCAATTGCCGGTTGTATTGAGCGCATATTCGATTGTCAGGTTATCCGTTGCAGGGTTCGGATAAACTTCCAATTTCGCAATTTCATTCAATTCATGCGTGCCGCTGGTTTTAGGCGCAAAGGTGTGACGGTCATACGTACCGAAATCGCCGATTTTGCTGTAAAAAGTAGCGGCATTACCCAGTTCATACAAACGAATCCAACCCGGAGGCGTTAGGCCATTGCCCACTGCGTCTACAACTGAAAGGGTAAAGCAACCTGCTGCCGGTACGGTGAGGGTATCTTTAATAACCAAGTTGTTGCCATACGCGCTTGGGTCGGCAGGCGCGCCGTTCGGGAACGCGCCACCGCCATTCGGGCCAACCAACTCGTTGCCGCCGTGGTCAATTATCACACCATTGTCGTCGTACATTGCCCAGTAAATATCTTTTCCGTTTGCATCGGTGCGGAGACTCAACTGCACTTTTTGTGTTGCATACTTTTCCGGAGCTTGTACATAATCAACGCTCACCTCGCTGGCTTTCCAGTTGGGTTGACCGTTTGCAGAAACTACTACAGCGCTCAGTTTACCCGGGCCTGAAATGGTAATCGGGTCAAAAGCAACATCCATCATGTCTAAGAACAGGGCATTGCCCGTGTATGTTTTTGTTTGCAGTACGGCATCGTTCCAGCGCAGTTCAATCACCGCATTTTGAAGGTGCGCCGAACCTAAATTGCCCAAATGCGCCACTGGAGTAGCCGTTTGAGGCGCACAAATTTCCAGCGAACGGGAATTCGGTTCAAGCGATTGTACTTTTGCATAGTTCACCGGCACATCGCCAACGCATTGGCTTGCATTCGACCATAAAGCGGTAGCATTCATTTGGTCTACCAATTTAACCTTTTTATCCGGGCAAATCAAAAAAACCGTTGGGAAATAAGTGCCTTGGAAAGCGGAAAAAATGGCTGAGCTATTGATGATCGGGTAAGGCGTACCGGCTACCCAGTTGCCCTGGGTTCCGCCGTCGCAGGTTGGAAGACCGTACAGGCAATCAATATTCGTAGCGCCGTCGCCTTCTACCAAAAATACCATTGATTTGGCATCGCCTGCCGGGCCGTGGCTGCCGTAATAAGTTTCCAATGCATGGCTGTTGTGATAGCTCCAGCACGGACCGCACCAGGTAGCAGAAATATCCATCACAACCGGACGATTTGTCGCCAAAATATCATACAAATCCCAGCTGCGACCATTGATATCTTTTGTACTAAAATTCGGCGCCGTGGTCCCGTCCGGCAATTGGGCAAAAATGAAAGAACTGGTAAAAACCAGAACCAGTAGCGTAAAAAAACGTTTCATGCAATGTTGTTTTAATTGATTGAGTAAAATGTCACTCAAAAATAATAATAATGTTTGTGTCGCTTAACATTCTGCCCAAAAATGTCAATGTTATGCTAATTTGTAGCCATAATCACGCCTTAACTTTGCCGCATGTCTAAAGAAAGTACAAGTCAAGATGCCTTTGTCAACCCGATCGACAAGGATAAAGTAACCGAAACGCCCGGATTACTCCCGTATGCGCACCATGCAGGCAGCGCGCTCATTAAGCCGGAAGATAAAGGCCGGATTCGCGGCAACGCCATGACCGCCATGTACGACCAAACGGATCGGCAATTAGAGCAATTGCGGAAACAGATGGAAACCCTGATGAATCAGGCGAAAGCGCTTGGCGAACGTGTTTCCGTTTCGGAAATGATTTATCAAGCCGATATTCCATTTCAACCGGTCATTCACCATACCTATTATTTATACCAACGCAAAAAAGACGGTCGAAGCATACTTTCCTTAGTTGCGCCTAATGAATGGGGGAAAAACCCACCTTACGATCATCTTGCAAGCGTTCGCTTACTTGGCGACCATACCTGGGAAATTTTGGAAGGTGAACTCTAAATAAGCTTGGTCGGATACCTTAGATCAAAATAAAAAGTTCCCAGAACGGTTATTTATCTCATTTTTTCTCTTATTTATCCAAACTTACAAGTTTTTCTATCATTTCATTGCAACTTCGCGCACCCTAAGGCTCTCCTTAAGGCTTCATACTATTGATCTTTAAACACAATGCTACTTAACATGAAACAACGATTTTTAATCGCCATTTTACTCCTGGCGACCATTGGTCTGAAGGCGCAATCCGATTATCCGGTGTACAGCCCAGACGACATTAATATCCCGTTTACAAGATTTACGCTGCCGAACGGGCTTCGGTTGATTGTGCATGAAGACCACAAAGCGCCCCTCGTGGCTGTGAACGTTTGGTATCATGTAGGCTCCAAAAATGAAAAATTAGGCAAAAGCGGCTTTGCGCACTTGTTCGAACACCTGATGTTCAATGGTTCGGAACATTATAATACGGATTACTTTCAAGCTTTGGAAGCCATCGGCGCTACCGACCTGAACGGTACCACCAACGAAGACCGCACCAATTATTTTCAAAATATTCCGGTTACGGCCTTCGACGAAGTGCTTTGGCTTGAAAGCGATCGTATGGGCCACCTCATTGGCGCCATCGACCAGGCAAAACTCGACGAGCAACGCGGTGTAGTACAAAATGAAAAACGCCAGGGCGAAAACCAGCCTTATTCCTTGGGTTGGGATTTGATTCAAAAAGAAATGTATCCGCCATATCATCCATACGGCCACACGGTAATCGGTGAAATGGAAGACCTGAATGCGGCAAAATTAGAAGATGTACACCATTGGTTTCAATCATATTATGGCGCGGCCAATGCCGTACTTGTGGTTGCGGGCGACATTACGCCACAAGGCGCTTATGAAAAAGTGCTGAAATACTTCGGAAACATCCCGGCCGGCCCGACCATCGCGCGTCCGGGCACGAGCATCCCTAAGCGTACGGGCGAAGTACGCGCAACTTATCAGGATCGCGTGCCGGAACCACAGATTACAATGGTTTGGAATACGCCGCAATGGGGTACAAATGATGCCGTTTACCTTGATTTGGTAAGCGACGTGCTGTCTTCAGGTAAAAACAGCCGTTTGTATAAAAAATTAGTGTACGAAAAGCAAATTGCGACTTCATTGTTCGCGTCCAATAGTCCATCTGAAATTTCGGGCAACTTTTTTGTCAGTGCAAACGTAAAAGAAGGCCACACGCTCGAAGAACTTGAAACAGGTATCAATGAAATCCTGAACGATTTCCTTGCCAACGGCCCAACAGCCGATGAACTAAAACGCGTAAAAGCGGCCTATTTCGCCAGTTTCATCAAAGGTCTGGAACGCATCGGCGGCTTCGGCGGCAAGAGCGACATTCTGGCCCAAAACGAAGTGTTCGGAAATGACGCTGAGCGCTACAAAAAAACGCTTAAAATATACAACAGCGCTACCCCGGCCGATCTTTTGGCCGCAGCAAAACGCTGGCTGAGCGACGGCCGTTTTGTACTCACCTGCACGCCATTCCCGGAATATTTGGTTTCCGGAAATGAAGTAGACCGCAGCAAGGTACCGGAACTTGGCAAAGACCTGACGGCTAAATTCCCGGATTTGCAACGCACAACGCTTAAAAACGGCATGAAAGTAGTGCTCGCGCGCCGCACGGAAAGCCCGACGGTGGTGATGAATATGTTATTTGACGCAGGCTATGCTTCCGACAAATTCGGCGGAAAACCGGGTCTTGCCGCATTGTCCATGAATATGCTGGATGAAGGTTCCAAAACCCAAAACAGCTTGCAAATCAATGAAAAACTGCAACTTTTGGGCGCTTCCCTGAACGCTTACAGCGACCTGGATTTTTCTTATGTCAGCCTGAATTCCCTGAAGCAATCGCTTGATCCGAGCCTTGATGTCATGGCAGATATCATCCTCAATCCGGCCTTCCCTGAATCGGACTTAAATCGCCTTCGGGATCAGCAATTAAGTGCAATCGCCGCTGAAATGAAAGACCCGCAATCTATGGTGATGCGTGTCATGCCGGAACTTTTGTACGGCAAAGACCACCCTTATGGTATGCCTATGACAGGTACCGGCGATGAGGTTTCGGTCAAAAATACCACGTTGGAGGATGTGCGCGGTTTTTACCAACACTGGATTCGTCCGAACAACGCAACCCTTGTGGTTACCGGCAACCTGACGATGGAAGAACTTGTAGCCAAACTTGAAAAGCGTTTTGGCGCCTGGCAAAAAGCGGATGTGCCCAAAAAAGTAATTCCCGAAGTAAAAACGGCGAACAGCAGCGGTAAAATCTACCTGATTGACCGCCCGGAAAGCGAACAAAGTATGATTATAGCAGGCTATTTGACCAAACCTTATGGTCAATTAGATGAAACGGCCATCGAACAAATGAACAATGTATTGGGCGGTGATTTCACAAGCCGAATCAACTTGAATATTCGCGAAGACAAACACTGGTCTTACGGCGCCAGCTCGTTTATTTCAAACACCCGCGCTCAGCGTCCGTATTTAGTATTTGCGCCGGTTCAAACCGACAAAACGAAGGAAAGTGTACAGGAAGTGATGAAAGAAATGAAAAACTTCGTCGGCGACAAACCGATGACGCAAGCTGAATTTGACAAAACCAAACAGAATACCGTGTTGAGTACGGCAGGTATGTGGGAAACCAACGGCCGCGTAAATGGTTCTGTGATTCAAATTGTGAAATACGGCCTTGCGGACGACTATTGGAAGCAATACAGCAACCGGGTACAAAAACTTACCTTGCCTGAGGTGCAAAATGTAGCCAAAACAATGGTTCAACCCAATAATTTGGGCTGGTTTATGGCCGGCGATGCAGAAAAAATCATGCCCGGCTTGAAAGAACTCGGCATTGAGATTATTACGATAGATGCGACGGGTAAACCGGTTAAGAAAAAGGCGAACCCGTAGTCGGGGATTTTCGCTTGCGAGGGGATGGAACGCAGATGACGCAGACCCTTTCAGGGCGCAGATTTAAAAGGATTTTTTCTGCTTGAGAGGGGTGAACGCAGAGGACAC
>JBAXTB010000387.1:0-5412 GCA_037130425.1 Bacteroidota bacterium | reverse complement strand
TCCAAACACAGCATCCAAACACAGCATCCAAACACATTATTCAAGCATATCCACCAAACAGATCTAACATCTTGTAACCGCCGGTTTTAACCGATGGAGTTCCGCACTTCTACCAAACACATCTATCTTCTTTGCAAAACATCAGCATCTAATGTGCTCATTATGTTGATGTTCTGTAAAGAAGATAGATGTGTTTGGTGGTCGTTTTTGCTCCCCCGACTGAAGTCGGGGGTTACAAGATGTTAGATGTGTTTGGTACAAAATCATGACATTTCGCCGTGTGCTAAACAATCCTAGGCTCCAAACAGTTTCGGCCTTAAAAAATCCTGAAAGGATTATATGTTTATAGGAAAGATGGCCCCAAATGTCCCAATCCTGAAAGGATTGTATGTAAAAAACGCTTAT
This sequence comes from Bacteroidota bacterium, assembly GCA_037130425.1. Taxonomy (GTDB): domain Bacteria; phylum Bacteroidota; class Bacteroidia; order Chitinophagales; family Saprospiraceae; genus M3007. Next base: position 5,007 of record JBAXTB010000387.1, on the reverse strand, counting down.
TCGGCACATACAATCCTTTCAGGATTGGGAAAAAGGAATATCGAACGTGGCTATAAACATATATTCCCTTCGGGAATTTTAACGGCACCATCGTTCGTCATTTCTTCTCCAAACGCGCTTTTGCCTCTTTCGCCTCCTCAAAATCGGGCGACATCTTGTTCGCCTTGGTATAATCCGCCAAAGCCGCCGCCGTATTGCCCATCATTTCAGAGCAAAGTCCGCGATAATAAAAGGCTTCTACAAACAACACATCCGTTTTGGAGGCAATGTCAAAATTGGTGTAGGCTTTGTTTAGCGAATCCTGTTCTAAGTAAATCATGCCCATATCAAAATAGGCATTGGCGTAATCCGGGTTGCGTACAATAATGTCGCGGTACACCTCAAATGCCTTGTCAAATTCGCCGCGACGTTTGTAATATGCCCCTTTGTATTCGCGCGCTTCAAGCAAGTTAGAATCGACGCGCAAAGCATTGTCAAAATACAGAAGCGCCTGCGGATTGTTGCGTCGGCTGAATATTTTTCCTAAAAACATCCATGCGTCGGCGTTTTGGGCTTCAATTTGCACCGATTTTCGCAGGGCCGCAATGGCATTCAGCGTATCGCCCTTGTCAAGCGCTACCCGGCCGCTCATAAAAAAGGCTTCAGCGTTTTGCGGGTCGCGGATGAGTATCTGATTGAGCGTTGTAAGTGCGTCGCCGTGTTGGCGCACAATCAATTGAAATTCACTCAGTTTCAACAGCGTGGGAATACGGTTTGGGAATTTTTCGGCAGCCCGCGTCATCACCTGAATGGCTTTTTTCGAGTCGTTCGGGCGCGCGTAATCCATCAAAATATCTGCCATGAGGTGGTAATAGGGCGCTTTCGAGGAATCGAGTTTCATGGCCGCGCTAATATCAGTCAACGCTTCGTCGTAGCCTTCGAGTTTGTAATAGATTTTTGCCCGGCGATACAAAAGCGAGTCATCTTTCGGATTTTGCGCCAGCAGGGTATTCAGGTTTGCCAGTTCGGGATCGGTTTGCGCTGCTTGTAAGGCCGCGGGTGTGGGTTTAGGGTCGTTTTTACAAGCCGGCAACAAACCCACAATAATCACAATGGCCGATGCCGCCACGAAGGCGTTACGGCGTATAAAAATGCTCAGTCCGGCAATCAAAGTTCGGATCATGTTGTAATAAAAAATTTAAGCCGCAAAATTAGCCCTTTAGAATGAGCCGGAGGCGGTAATTTCGCGGGCGTTTTCGTGAAAAGAAACCAAGCGGGCAGTTTTTTGTTTAAAATAGCCTGATTTTCAGGATATTAAATCAAAAAGATCGGGGCCGGCAATTCAACGCCATTGAGTAAACGGACTTCCTGCGCCCAAACAAAGCATCAAAACAACATCGAACCCTCACTTATGGAACTTTACGCGCGCGAATTCGGACAAGGCAACCCGGTTATTATCCTACACGGTTTATTCGGCTTTTCCGACAATTGGCAAACCATCGCCAAGGGTTTGGCCGATCAATATTTAGTCGTCACGCCCGACCTGCGCAACCACGGCCGCTCGCCGCATACCCCCGACCACAATTACCCCGAAATGGCCGAAGATATTTTCGAATTTATGCAGGCGCACTGGATGTTTTCCGCCGCGCTTATCGGGCATTCCATGGGCGGTAAAGTGGCCATGCAAGTGGCCCTCACGTACCCCGACGCCGTGGAAAAACTAATCGTGGTTGATATTGAACCCGGCAAGGCGGAGGATCATCATACCGAAATTTTCAAAGCCCTCACCGACCTCGATTTGCCCACCCGCACCAGCCGCCAGGAAGTGGAAAGCTTTTTAGCCGACCGTATTCCCGACTTTGGTACCAGGCAGTTTTTAATCAAAAATATCACCCGCAACGAAGACGGCTCCTTTCGCTGGAAAATGAATTTGCCTGTGTTATGGCAACATTTTCCCGAAATACTCGGCCCAGTAACGGGCGATCCGTTTTTAAAACCAACGCTTTTTATCCGGGGCAGTCGCTCTAACTACATACAAGACAGCGATTTTCCAGGTATCCGAAAACTTTTCCCAAATTCCGAGGTCATCACGATCCAGGATGCCGGGCACTGGGTCCATGCCGACCAGCCCGTGGCACTGCTGAATGCGTTAAAGGCGTTTTTGGCAAGATAAAAGTCAACGTAAAGTGGTTCTGAAAATGGAAGTCTGGTCCATTGAAAATCATTTTAATCAATCCTGAAAATCTCCAAATCCGTTTAATCATGGTCTAAGAGCAATTTTAGTCGGAAACAGACGGATCTTTGCACCAAAACGTTTTAGTTTGTCGTTTCCCGGCATCTCGTTACATGAAACAGTATTATACCGCTAACATGAGCATAAAAAACAGTTTAACACCCATTCTTCTCCTGCTGCTGACAGGGTTTGTACGTCCGGCATCGGCCCAGCAAAACCCCAACAGCCGCTATTTCGACATTGCCAAAAACCTCGAAATTTTTGCCAACGCCTATAAAGAAATCAACCACGGATACGTTGACGAACTCGATCCGGGCCAGGTGATGCGCCGCGGCCTCGACGCCATGCTGGAAGGGCTTGACCCATTTACCAATTACATTTCTGAAACGGACATTGAAGGCTATCGCATTCAATCCGACGGAAAATACAACGGCGTGGGCGCTTCAGGTGAAAAAATGGGCGAGTTCATGGTTGTGACGGAAATTTTTGAAAACAGTCCGGCCCATAAAGCAGGCCTGAAAGTCGGCGACGCCATTGTAGCTGTTGACGGGATCAGTGCCAAAGGCAAAACCGACAAGGAAGTGCTGGAGTTTTTGCGCGGTTTTCCAGGTACCGAAACCGACATCACGGTGCATCGCCTCGGCAGCGCCAAAGACGTGACGGTAAAACTCAAACGCGAGGAAGTCAACATTCCCAACGTGCCGCACTCCGGTTTGGTGGCCGAAAACATCGGTTACATCAACCTGACCACCTTCACGCAAAACGCCGCCGACAACATCGCCGATGCCCTGCAAAAACTAAAAGGCGCCAACCCAAACCTCAAGGGCGTGATCCTCGACCTGCGCAACAACGGCGGCGGTTTGCTCAATGAGGCTGTTAATATCATCAATATTTTTGTGCCGCGCGGCCTGAGCGTCGTTACCACCCACGGCAAAGTGGTGGAATGGGACAATGTGTTCAAAACAATGAGCGAACCCATCGACAAGGACATTCCGGTGGTCGTGCTTGTAAACGCCCATAGCGCGTCCGCCAGCGAAGTGGTGTCCGGCTCCCTGCAAGACCTTGACCGCGCGGTCATCATGGGCCAGCGCAGCTACGGCAAGGGCTTGGTGCAAAACACCAAAGACGTGGGCTACAACGCCAAAATCAAACTGACAACCGCCAAATATTATGTGCCTTCAGGCCGTTGCATCCAGGCCACGCGTTATAAAAATGGCGTTCCGGTTGAAATTCCCGACGCCGAACGCGCGCAATTTAAAACCTCCAACGGCCGCATTGTGCTCGACGGCGGCGGCATCAAACCCGACGTGCTCCTGCCCCACGATACGGCAACGGGCGCTACGAAGGCTCTGCTCGACCAGCACATTATTTTTGATTATGTAACCCAATGGTCGCTGAAACATCCGTCCATCGACTCCATTGAGGTGTTTTCCTACAACGATTGGGACGATTTTGTAGCCTTTGCAAAGGGCCGGAATTTTGACTACCAAACCGGTTCCGAGAAAAAACTCAAGGAACTCAGCGAACTTGCTACCCGGGAAAACCTGCCGCTCAGCGCTGATTTGCAGGCAATGGAAACCAAAATTAAAACGGAAAAAAAAGGCGAAATAGAGAAGCAGAAAGCCCGCATCATGCACGAAATCGAGCAGGAAATTGTTGGTCGTTATTATTTCCACCGCGGCAAGGTGCGCAAGAGTTTGAAAAACGATTCGGAAGTTGACGAAGCGGTTAAGTTGTTAAACGACCCAACGCGGTACAAGGCGATTTTGTCAGGTAAATAACTGTAAAATATTGATTTTTAAACATTTAAGGGCTTTTATTTGTTTTTTTAAAAACACAATCGAACTTTTGACTTGTTAAGGCTTTGCCAAAAGTTGTCGTGTAAGTGTTTTTTCCCTTAATTTTGAAATTGAAAGTTTGTATGACAACGCAATTGGTTCCGTGCAGTTGAATTTGCTTGGTCAAAAAAAGATGCACAAAAACGATTGCTTTGACGTATAAATACACATTCATTCACTTGTAAACTGTTTTATTTTCCCATGAAGAAATTAATTTTCAGCTTCGCATTCTTTCTTGCGTTAGGCATCGTGGCTGCCAATGCACAATGCACCGCCGGCGCAAGCGCAGGCAAATCCTGCTGCGCAGGCAAAATGTCCAAGGCCGCTGCAGCCGACCCAAACATCGAAATGCGTAAATCTGACGACGGTTCAGTTGCATACGTGCGCAAAGAAGCCGATGCGCAAGGCAATGTAAAATTCGTAAGCGTTCAGTTCGACGAAGCATCCAACGCATTCGTAAACGTAGCGCCTAAAACGATGACCGCTTCTACTACCACCGACGACAAAGCCGGTATGACGAAAAAATCTTGTGCTGCCGGTGAAAAGAAAGCCTGCTGCGCCGGTAAAGAAGGCAAAGCATGTTGCGCAGGTAAAGCTGCTGCTGACAAAGAGCAGTAGTTTTTAGCGGAAGGTAGATATAGGCAACGCGCCGTTTCGGGAAACCGGGACGGCGCGTTGTGTTTGAATATCGAACAGATGAACACCGAATATCGAATATCGAAGGGGGGCTTCGGGTTTAGCATACCAGGAATCTCGGCCAGACGTAGCATGGAGGGCGGAATTTATCCCGCCAAAAGAATAAACACCTAAAGCATTGACTAACAGGGCTTTGTGTCGTTTTTAGGCGGAATGAATTCCGCCGTCCAATATAGGGCAAATTCCTTTTTTGGGCCTAATCATAAATAAAGAAGGGGGCGCTGCGCCCGGCATCCGAAAATGCCAAACCCAACGCCCCCC
>JBAXTB010000386.1:0-5416 GCA_037130425.1 Bacteroidota bacterium | reverse complement strand
TCCTTCTTTTTCCAAAAATTTGAGTTTCCCTGGGGCGGCGAATTCGGCAAAGCCATCAGCATTTACGTGCAGAATTTCCTCGGCGTGGTGGGCACCTTGGCCCTGATGCTGTTTGCTTTGGTGGCCACTTTTGTGTGGAGCAACAACCCCAACCTCGAAGATTATACCTGGCAATCGCTCATCGAAGAAACCAAACAAGCCTGGCGCGATTTGCTTACCGGCAATTTTGCAAAACGCCAACAAGCCCCGCCCGCGCCCGTCGTGCGCACCCGCGTGGACCGCGTGGAAACCAGTTCGATAGAGCCTGCCCCGGAAGTAGTTGTGCCTGCGGTGATCGATAAAGAAACCGTTGCGCCCCCGGCTCAACAACCTACACCCGCCCAATTAGCCTTTGATTTGACGCAAAAAAGCGCGCTTTTCGCTGAAAACAACAAGCGTGAAGCCCTTAAACCGGGTGGCGATGATGAATTGGAAATCATTGTACCCGTAACGCCGCCTGCTCAAGCCACGCCTGAAGATTCAATGGCTTACAAAGCGCCGGTGGCCGTGGTGCAGGAAGACAATCCCAACCTCTCGGAACCATACGACCCGACCCTGGAACTGTCGCACTACGAATTTCCGCACCTGCAATTGCTGGTAGAATACCCGGACACCACCCTTGAAATTGACCGGGAAGAATTAGAAACCAACAAAAACCTGATTATTCAGACCCTTTTCAATTTTAAAATTGAAATTGAAAAAATACGCGCCACTATCGGCCCAACGGTGACGCTGTATGAAATTATCCCGGCCAAAGGCATCCGGATTTCCAAAATCAAAAACCTCGAAGACGATATTGCGCTGAGTCTTTCGGCCCTCGGCATTCGTATCATCGCGCCGATGCCGGGCAAGGGAACCATCGGGATTGAGGTGCCGAACAAGCGCCGCCAAATTGTAGGCATGCGCGAGGTGCTCATGGACGAACGCTTCAAACGCGCCAAAATGGATCTGCCCATTGTGCTGGGCAAAACCATTCAGAATGAGGTTTTTGTGGCCGATTTGACCAAAATGCCGCACTTGCTCATCGCGGGCGCCACAGGTCAGGGTAAATCGGTGGGTATCAACGTGGTACTCATGTCGCTGCTGTACAAAAAACACCCCTCGCAGGTAAAATTGATCCTGATTGACCCGAAAAAGGTGGAATTGTTCCCGTATGCGCGCTTAGAAAATCACTTTTTGGGCTTTTTACCCGATCAGTTGGAGCCGATTGTGACCGACACAACCAAGGTGGTACACACGCTCAATTCCCTGATTATTGAAATGGAAACGCGCTACGACCTGCTGAAAAAGGCCGAAGTGCGCAACATTACCGAATACAACGACAAATTTGTAGCCCGCCGCCTCAACCCGAACAAGGGGCACCGCTTCCTGCCCTATATCGTGCTCATCATCGACGAATTTGCCGATTTGATTATGACGGCCGGTAAGGAAATCGAGTTGCCGATCGGGCGTTTGGCCCAGTTGGCGCGCGCTGTGGGTATTCACCTCATTATTGCGACGCAGCGTCCGTCGGTAAACATCATTACCGGCGTAATCAAGGCCAACTTCCCGGCGCGAATTGCGTTCAAGGTGGCTTCCAAGGTCGACTCGCGCACGATCCTTGATGCCGGCGGTTCCGAGCAACTCACCGGGCGCGGCGACATGCTGTTGTCGGTCGGCGGCGACATTATTCGCCTGCAAAGCGCCTTTGTGGATACACCGGAGGTGGAACGCGTAATCGAGTTTATTTCCAACCAGCAAGGTTTTGCCGAACCGTTTTTCCTGCCCGAATTCCACCCGGATGGAGACGGCAGCAGCGGCTCGGCCGGCGCCAAGGAATTCCGCTTAGCAGATATGGACGATATGCTCGAAGACGCAGGTCGTCTTGTGGTGGAAACCCAGCACGGCTCCACCAGCATGATCCAGCGGCGCATGAAACTCGGCTATAACCGGGCGGGCCGCATCATGGATCAATTAGAAGCCCTCGGCATCGTTGGTCCGGCGGAAGGCTCCAAACCAAGGGAAGTGCTGTTTTACGGCATTGAAGAACTCGATCGTTTTTGGACGGAATTGAAAAACCGGCGTTAAGCATTTTTAAGCATTACTCCTCGTTTATGGAAATCATACAATGTGCCAAACCTACGCGGGTTTTACAAGGCGAAGTTACCCTCGACGGCTCCAAAAGCATCAGCAACCGCGCCCTCATCGTGCTGGCACTCAGCGGCGCCGATCCCGCGCAATACCTGAGCCGCTTGTCGACTTCCAAGGACACGGTCACGCTGCAAGGCCTGTTGGTCCAGAATCCTTCGTTGGAATACAACGCCGGCGACGCCGGTACCACGTTCCGTTTCATGACGGCGTTTTTGGCCACGCGGCCCGGCGAAAAAATTCTGACCGGCTCCGAGCGCATGCGCGAACGCCCCGTAGGCGCGCTCGCGTACGCGCTGCGCGAGCTCGGCGCCGACATACAATTCTTAGAAAAAGAAGGTTGTCCTCCGCTCCGAATCGGTGCAATACAACTCGGCGGCGTGCAAAAAATACATATTCCGGCCGATGTCAGCAGCCAGTTTTTGTCGGCGCTGGCCATGATTGCACCGTATCTGCCGGAAGGTCTGGAAATTATTCCCGAAGGCAATTTGGTGTCGCGTCCTTATTTGGACATGACGGTTCAGTTGATGCGGCATTTTGGTGCGCACGCGTATTGGGCTGATAATCATGTAATTATCAAGCCGGGCGCGTACCAGGCGCAACCATTTACCGTGGAAGCCGATTGGTCGGCCGCCTCGTACTGGTACGCGATGGCCGCCTTTGCCGACGATGTAGACCTGAAACTCAAGGGTTTGTTTGCCAACAGTTGGCAGGGCGATGCGGTGCTGCCGAAAATGATGGAATCCTTTGGGCTACAAACGACGTTTGAGGCCGACGGTATTCGCATTCAAAAATCAGGGGAAGCGCCGAAGCCCGTGTTTGAGTGGGACTTTCTGGAATGCCCCGATATTGCCCAAACCCTGGCGGTGGTTTGCGCCGGATTGGGCGTGCAAGGGCTGTTCACGGGTTTGGAAACGCTTTCGATTAAAGAAACGGACCGCATTAAGGCCCTGCGCACGGAGTTGGAAAAAATAGGCGTTTCTTTTAATAAACTGCCGCCGCGTTTTTCCAAAAAACACCCGGAAAAAACCTGGTACCTGCTCAGCGATAAGGCCCAATGGGCGGAAACGCCGCAATTTACGACCTATAATGACCATCGGATGGCGATGGCTTTTGCCCCCTTGGCAATGCTGCATCCTGTAAGGATAGAGGAGCCGAACGTGGTGGTGAAGTCGTATCCAGGTTTTTGGGGTGATTTGGAAGGGATGGGGTATGAAACAGGCATCGTGAATACATAACAACGCTGGCGAGGTTCAAACCTCGTGTCTACGATCAGTCGGGTTCCACCCGACTTTATCTGATATTGTTCGGGTAAAACCCGGTAGATTATAGACACGAGGTGGAACCTAAAGGCCAGCGTACGGCTTTAAATATTGCGTACTTCGCATATTGTATTGTTGTCGGAAACACGGAACCCTATGTTTTTACATAATTGGTTCATTTTCAGATGCGTAAAAACAAAAACTTTAATTACTTGGCGATTTTGGCCGGGTGGCTTATCTTTGCCAGCAACGTACGATAAGTGCGTATATTTATGAGTTGGCATCAGTAAATTTGACCACCTTAAAATTCAAAACATCAAGATGATTAAATTTAAAAACTCTTCTGTACTTCTACTGTCTATATCTTTTGTGTTAGTGACTTCATGTAATGAAAATAAATTTGAACAAAAGCAAAAAGAAAGAGAGGAATCAGCTAAAAGACTTTCTGACTTAGAACAAACAGGGCTATCTACAAAAAAAATAATTGACACCGTATTTTTAGGTTACAGGTTTGCTATGACCGAAAATCAAGTATATAAACATACTTCTGAATTATATGAACAAGGGAAATTAAAAAAGGACTACGACGATAAATATTATTTTGAAATTGATTCTAAACTTGGAACAAAATACAAAGGAAAAATTTTTGCTGAATACTTTGATAGTAAACTGAGTTCAATAGGCGTAATTTTTGACGACCCAAACCCTATCCTTGTGTTTTCTCAACTTTCAGACTTGTATGAAAGCAAATATGGCAGTATTGACTATATGGACAATCAATCAGAAGAACTTTCAGTATTTAGAAAAATTTGGATAAGGGATAATTTAAAAATTGTGGTCCGTTCTGGAATTGCAGATGCTTATGTGAATTATGTAGACTTACGATTTGAAAAACAAAAAATTGCAAAAGATAGCTTAGACAAAGCAAAAAAAGAAAACGAGCTAAAGCAGGCTCTCTAAGTATACTTTTACTGCTGCCAACAAAAGGTTTGCCGCAAGGCTGGCGGACGGAATAACAATCATCAGTTGTACTACTATCAGCTAATATCGGGCTTGACCGAATTCTATTTGGCTTTCCGCCTCATCAGGTCGCCGCTGGCGCGAGGTTCAAACCTCGTGTCTACGATCGGTCGGGTTCCACCCGACGTTATTTGATATGATACGGGTAAAACCCGAAAGATGATAGACACGAGGTGGAACCTCGCGCCAGCGGGGGGCCGAAAGTGGTGGTGAAATCGTATCCGGGTTTTGGGGGGATTTGGAGGGGATGGGGCTGCGCATTACAGATTGTTCAACATAGAACTGGAAGATGGACCTTGACTTTACCCCCTTTGACGAAAAAGGCGGACGAGGCAAAATGTTCCAACTCTTTGGCGCTGAAATGACACAGATTATTGACGAATTAAATGAAATATTAGTAGCATAATGCACAATATAGCCAACAAAGACTACATCCAGACGCTCCTTGCGTTAAAAGAAAGGATTGTACAAGCACAGTACAACAGTTACAGTGCGGTAAATTCTGAAATGATTTTGGCGTATTTGGATTTTGGCAAAATCCTCTCCGAAAAAACAAAAACGGGCTGGGGATCTTCGGTTATCCAACAACTCGCCAAAGACCTGCAAGCCGAATTTAATGGCGTAAAAGGATTTTCGGAAAGAAACCTCCACCGCATGAAACTCGTGTATGAAACAATGCATGAACACTCAATTTCGCCACAGCTTGTGGCGAAATTACATTGGGGGCATACTTCATTTATTTTCAGCAAGATAAAAGACATGGCAGCGCGTGAATTTTATCTGGAAAAAGCCAAAAATGAAGCCTGGAGCAGGAGCATTTTGGAAGAAAAAATAAACATAGACCTCTACGAAAATCACCAAAAGTTTCAGCACAATTTTGACAAGGCGCTTTCTACGCAGGAAATAGCTAAATACACCTTGCAGTTCAGAGATGAATACGATTTGTCTTTTTTAAACTTGTCCGACCA
>JBAXTB010000385.1:0-5435 GCA_037130425.1 Bacteroidota bacterium | reverse complement strand
GGACGGTGGACGGGGGCTTCGGGTTTGGGTTTTGTGTGTTAGATTTGGTTTTGATTTTGGCTTTGTATTTTCTTTTATTTTAGAAAGCCGCTATACATCAAATGACATTGTGTCATCAATTGTGTAGCGGCTTTTTTTATCGTGAAATTGGACTTGGCGGAGTCAATAGCGCTGGTGACAAGGCTGAGGCACTGCCCTTGGTAACGAGGCTATATCATAAGGTAACGCGAGATTTTTTCACCAAATAAAAAATTGAGATCATGCGTAATTGTCGGTGTGACTGCGAGTCACCCCGACAATATGCTCGATCATCGGAATAATATTTTTCGAATCATCCTCTGCCTGGTAAAAACTTAAAGGGTATGGCAAACTTGTAATCCTTAAAACAATCGTTTGATAACCTGCAATTTTCACAGGAGACAAAAACGATACAGCATAAGAGAATGGTTAATGATTTAATTGGTTTCATAAATATTTAATGGCATAAATTAAAAACCAAACTCAAACCCGAAGCCACCGTCAACCGTCAACCGTCCACCGTCTCCCGTCTCCCGTCAACCGTCTCCCCTCAACCGCCCCTTCTTATCATACGGACAATTCCGACACCCATTGCCACAGCAATAGCCGCGCTTTCGCAAATAATGCGCCGTGAGCACAAACAAGCCACATTCTTTGTAGTAGTCCAGCCCTTCCACCAAGGGCTTGGGCTTTTCCGGCTGATCTTTTTTCGACATATTTACCTACAGAGTATCTGAAATTCAAGACGTGCTCTAACAACGGATCTTTTAAAATGTTCGAAAAAGAAGATTATAGCCCCTTTTCCATCTTAAAATGCGGAATTCCGACCTCCTCAAAGCGTTCGCCGATTTTCTGATACGCCAGGCCAAGGTAAAACGGAACCGCCGTTTCGCGCGCGTGCAACACGATTTTTGAGAAACCCATATCGCGGGCCAATGCTTCCGAGGCGGCAACCAAACGTTTGCCGACACCTTGGCCTTGCCAGCGTTCTGCAACGGCCACCTGCCGCATTTTCACATGCTGTTCGTTTAAAGGCGTAAGGTTCAGATAACCAAGCATTTGGTTGTTGTCGGAATAAGCGGCTAAATGTATTTCATCGTATTCGGCAGCCAGTTGTTCGGGCGTATATTCCAGTCCGAGCGGACGGCGCAGCACATCGTAGCGGATGCCCACCGCTTCGTCGTATTCGGGGGTGGCAAATTCTATTTTAAGGATGTACATGTTTAAAATTTTATTCCATGAGAGACGCAAATTTAAGCAGAGGACTTACCTTCGCTGATATTGATTGACAAAATACGTCCTAAAAATGGAAACATCAGAAAATGACTTTATTGCGCCAGACCCTGAACCGGCGGCGCCCCTTAAATCCGGCTTGCGCATTACGCCGGAATTGGGCGCTTATTTGCGCGAAATCAGTGTTTGGACTTTTATTTTCATCGGAATTTCAGCCTTTTTTTTCGTCCTGACCGTAATTCAAAACTATTTTAATTACACCCAGATTGACCCGGAACACGAGAACATAGGCAGCCTCCTTAACTCGACCATCCTTGGTTTGCTGCTCATCGGTATGCCCGGATGGTTTGCCTATCAGTTTGCAATAAATGTCAGAAAAGGTTTGCAATCTGAATCCCCTGCTGCGATGGAAAAGGGATTTCAAAACCTGCGCGGTTTATATGTATTTTTCGGCATTATGACCATTTTATACCTCGGCATCCTGCTGTTGGCTTTTGTGGTGGCCATCACCTTTTCCCGTCAAATAACCCCCATGGGCTAAACAAGAAAACGCATGCAAATACTTGACGATGAATTTACCCTGCCCGACCAAGCCGAGGGCGACCTGTTGAGCGGCAGAAGCCTTCAGTCTTTACAGGCGGTTGCGAATTGGGCTTTGTTTTTGTCCGTGACAGGTTTAGCCATTTCCGTGCTGCTATGGCTTGCATTTATGGTCATCGGCCAAATGATGGGTACCATGATGGAAACCATGATAGGCGGCAACCCAATATTATCTGTAATTTCCCCCTTTTTTGGCATAATCAGCGTGGTACTTACGGTTATGATCGCCATTCATGTCGCGATTTTGGCCTTGCACACGCGATTTGCCATCCGCTTGCGGCGTTCGTTGCAACTAAATGACCAGCCAATGTTCGTAAAAGCCTGGAAAGACATGCGCAACCTGATGCGGATTTTCGGAATATTGATGGGAATCAGTTTTTTGTTTGGAATGTTTGTGATTTATTTGGTGATGAGCATGTCGGCTATTATGCCATCGAATTAAGATCAGGCATCTAAAAATCCCGCAGGGATAATATGTTTATAGAAACATGACGCCCCCGTTTTTCCCAATCCTGAAAGGATTGTATGTGTCGTATAACGTTTTACGCAATGAAATTTCTACATACAATCCTTTCAGGATTGGGAAAAAAATCAGGCATTCAAATCTATAAACATATTATCCCTTCGGGATTTTTAAGATTCACCTGATTTAAGGGTATAAAAAAACTCCTTAGTATTGAAAAGCAAATTTGCTCTACAAAACTAAGGAGTTAACCCGAATAGTCAAACAATAAAGACTACCCCAAAATATGCTTCACCCTTGGACGGTGCGGCGTAATATCACCCAAACGGGCCTTTTTCGCTTCTTCATAATCCGTAAAGTTACCTTCGAAGAACACAATTTGCGCATCGTCTTCAAAGGCGATAATATGCGTGGCCAAACGGTCGATAAACCAGCGATCGTGGCTGATAATCAGGGCGCAACCGGCAAAATCCTCGAGCGCGTCTTCCAGCGCGCGCAAGGTGTTTACGTCGATGTCGTTGGTCGGTTCGTCAAGGAGCAGCACGTTGCCGCCGTCTTTGAGCGTCATGGCCAAATGTACGCGGTTGCGTTCGCCACCGGAGCACACCCCCAGTTTCTTTTGCTGATCGCCGCCGGCAAAGTTGAAACGGGAAATATAAGCCCGGGCATTTACGCTCGTGTTACCCACCTGAATCAGATCATTGCCCTCGGAAATAATTTCGTAAATGGTTTTATCCGGCAACAAGCCCTCGTGGCTTTGATCCACGTAACTCAGTTTCACCGTGTCGCCTAAAATCACCTCGCCGCTGTCGGCGGTTTCACGGCCGGTCAGGATTTTAAACAGGGTCGATTTACCCACCCCGTTTGGTCCGATGATGCCGATGATGGCGTTTCTCGGAATATCCAAGTTTACATTTTCAAACAGCACCCGGCCGTCGAAAGACTTGGTCAGGTTCTTGGTTTGAATCACCAGATCGCCGAGGCGCGGCCCGCTTGGAATCCAGAGTTCAAGTTTGGCTTCTTTTTCGCGACCTTCTTCACCAGCCATTTTATCGTAGGCATTCAAACGGGCTTTACCCTTGCTTTGGCGGGCTTTGGGAGACATGCGCACCCATTCCAATTCGCGTTCTAAGGTTTTGCGGCGCTTGTCGTCTTCGCGTTGTTCCTGCAACATCCGTTTGTTCTTCTGGTCTAACCAGCTGGAATAGTTGCCCTGCCAGGGAATACCTTCGCCGCGGTCGAGTTCGAGGATCCAGCCGGCAACGTTGTCGAGGAAGTAACGGTCGTGGGTTACGGCGATGACGGTGCCGGGGAAGTTTTGCAGGTATTGTTCTAACCAGGCCACCGATTCAGCGTCTAAGTGGTTGGTCGGTTCGTCGAGCAGGAGGATGTCGGGTTGGCTGAGCAGCAGGCGGGCTAAGGCCACCCGGCGACGCTCGCCACCGGAACACACTTTGATGAGTTTGTCGTTGTCGGGGCAACGCAGGGCGTCCATGAACACATTGAGGCGGTAGTCTAATTCCCAGCCATTCACATGTTCGATTTGCTCAAGCACTTCAGCCTGACGATCAATGAGTTTCATCATTTCTTCATCGTCGGTTACTTCGCCGAGTTTCATGCCGATGTCTTCGTTTTCCTGAAGCAGGTCGACGATATGCTGCACGGCTTCTTCTACCACCTGGCGCACGGTTTTGCTGGGGTCCATCGTCGGTTCCTGTTCGAGGAAGCCGATTTTGAACTGTTTTTCGAACTCGATTTTACCTTCGTAGTTTTGATCTAACCCGGCGATGATTTTCAGCAGGGTCGATTTACCTGAGCCGTTCAGACCAAGTACGCCGATTTTTGCGCCGTAAAAGAAGGATAACCAGATGTTTTTCAGGACTTGTTTGCTCGGCGGGAAGGTTTTGCTCACGCCGGACATGGAAAAGATAATCTTTTCGGACATATTACTGTGATTGATATGATTTGGGTGGTTTCGGCAAATAAAGTCCCGGTTTTAGGCAGGGTTTCATTTTAAAAACCACGATTTTTTGAATCGTTGCAGTATGCAATTTTATAGGCGCAAAGATGGCAAAAAGGTGGGGATAAAGTGAGGCTTGAAGTATTTAATCGTTGAATATATTTGCTTTTTTCACTTTGCGCCTCTACGTGATAAAAAACTGAAACCGATAAACGTAACGTGGGTATACATCTACCATCTTGTAACCGCCGGTTTTAACCGGCGGCATTACAGATACCCTAAATCACATCTATCTTCTTTACAGAACATCAGCATCTAAAACGTTGTATATGTGGATGTTTTGTAAAGAAGGTAGATGTGATTAGATGGTATTTTTAGCCCCCCGTTAAAACGAGGGGTTACAAGATGATAGATGTGTGAAGTACTTGCCATTAAGAACGGTTCTAATAAAAGTATAGAAAACAGGCCCATTTCCTAGAAGAACTTATACCCTTATTTTGAACTTATTCATAGCGCGCAAAGCCGCTAAAAACAACTTACACTTCTAGCCTAATGCCGTCGATATTCAATATGATGCACCTCCTCCACCAAGGGCATATCCAATTTCCGAAACATATCCGACAACTTATTTTTCGGGATCGTACCCGCCCGGCGCGCCAGAATATTTTCCACCGAAGTTTCGACGTACACAATGCGAAACTTCGGATTATACACCGATAACGTGTTAACCAACCGCGAGCGCATTTCGTGCGTGAGGTTGGTGCTGTTCCATATAAACGATTGTTTATGAGCACAATAGGTCTTCGCGCGTTTATACGCCTCCTGCGCTACCCTACCCTGCCCGTCCTTGTCGTCGTGGCTGACCTTAAGTTCCCGGCGCAAGGCATCTAAGCTAATCATCGGCAAATCAATCTTGCCCGCCACCGTATCCTTGCCGCTGCCCGGCAGCCCCGACATCATAATCACCTCGAAAGCCGTATCGTCAAACAACTCTGCCGGATAAGGCGCGTCCGTTTGAAAAAACCGAAAGCGGCTGTGCGCGTTGTGAAAAACCTTGGGTTGATCAAAGCAATCGTTTTCAAGGCAGAGTTCTTTAAAATAATCGCAACGCTCTAAGTATTCCTGCTCATTCGGACCGATGCGGCCGTACACATCCGCCTT
>JBAXTB010000384.1:0-5436 GCA_037130425.1 Bacteroidota bacterium | reverse complement strand
GACGCATTCCAACTCTCTACCGATCCCGCCAAACTCGACCTCAAAGTCATTCATAACTACCTGTCAAACGAGTCGTATTGGGCTAAAAATATCCCTTTTGAAACGGTAAAATCCGCCGTAGAAAACTCTTTAAATTTCGGTCTGTATTACCAGGATCGGCAAATTGGCTATGCACGTATTGTTTCTGACTATACCTCTATGGCTTACCTCGCTGATGTGTTTATATTGGAAGCATTTCGCGGACAAGGCTTATCCAAATGGCTCATGGAAACCATTATGCAGCACCCCAACTTGCAAGGATTGCGGCGCTGGATCTTACTCACCCGCGACGCGCACGAACTCTACAAGCGATTCGGCTGGCAGCCCATTGCTATTCCCGACCGCTGGATGGAAGTACACAATCCGAATGTTTATCTTACATAAGGTATGCTGCGCCTGAAGCAAAGCGCTATAACAAAACAGAACAAAAACAAGTAAATGTGTACGCGTAGTAATGATCGAATTTTAAGAAATAGAACACAAGATATGAAGCGATTGTTCGATCAAGCGATCAACGACCCCGTGCGGGTCGGCGCTGAACTGCCCAAGCGGCCGATTGGCCAAAATAGCGCTCAACGAAAGTGCGCGATGACCCAACAAGGCCGATAAACCATAAATCGCGGCGGTTTCCATTTCGAGGTTTACAATGCGATGTTGTTCATATTCAAACTGTTGCAGCATATCCAAATAGTCGGGCATACGAGCAGGCGCCCGCAACGTGCGCCCCTGCGGCCCATAAAATCCCGGATTCGTAGCCGTATAGCCCACTAAGCAATGCGCCCGGAACTGTTCTAACAAGGCTGCATCCGCCTCTGCATAATAAGGTGCATGGGGGAAATCCCAGCGCTCAGCGCAAAAATCGCGCAAGGCGCCGATCAAGGGATGGCCTTGTTGCTTAGGCGCCTGGTAAAACTGAAGCAAGCCATCAAATCCGATCCCGCCCACGGAAGCAACGACCGAATCAACCGGTACTTCCGCCTGCAAACTGCCTGCGGTGCCCAGCCTGACGAACGTAAGCGCCTGTTTATCGGTCTTTACCTGCCGCGTTCCAAGGTCGATGTTAAATAAGGCGTCTAATTCATTCAACACAATGTCAATATTATCTGCCCCAATGCCAGTCGAAACCACGCTCAGTCGGGTTGCTCCGATCCACCCGGTATGCGTCACAAACTCCCTTTTCTGCATCCGATATTCGATTCGGTCGAAATGCCGGCTCAACACATCAACCCGATCCGGATCTCCCACAAGCAAAATAAGTGGCGCCACCTGCTCCGGATGAAGGGCTAAGTGGTAAATGCTGCCATCCGGGTTTAAAATCAATTCTGATTCTTGAATCTTCATTTTACTCAGTTAGAATTTTCCTTTCAATTATTTTATCAAATGCTCAAAACAAACCTGGTTTCATAAAGCATTAGGTAATGTTTGGACATCGTTAACAGCGAAAGTATTCCATTGCACCGACTCCCCCCATACTTTTGTCCTATCAATTTTGACAGACAGTTTAACTATCATTCTTAAAACGGTAATTTTCCGATGAAACAAATTCTCTCAATTCTCGCATTCGTTGCTTTCGGCGCTTTCTGCGCAAATGCTCAAGGCCCAGTTATGACGTTCGAAGTAACGACCATCGACTACGGTACCATTGAAAAAGGCGGCGACCCAATCAGAAACTTCAAATTCACCAATACAGGTAACGAGCCTTTGATTGTTAAAGCAGCGAAAGGCTCTTGCGGTTGCACGGTTCCTACCTACCCACAAGAACCAATCATGCCTGGCGAAAGCGCAAACATTCAAGTGCGTTACGACACACAGCGCGTTGGCATGTTCACCAAAACGGTTACCCTGACTACCAACGAAACTGACCCGACCCATACCCTGACGATCAAAGGTGAAGTAAAAGCTCCACCGACCCAGGAAAGCGTTCCTGCCAGCACAGGCGGCCTGAACGGCGGTCACTAATTTTGACTGATTGATTTTTGGTTTGACGATACGAACCTGGCTGGTGCAATACCGGCCAGGTTTTTTTGTAAATAAATTAGCTTTGCTGCAACCTTCTTCTGGTCTTAGCCGTCTTATGGGGTAGCCAGTTTTAAATTAGTCGAAAAACGGGCGCACACAACTTAAAGTGATTATATTTGCATCGGTTTAATCGTCAAAACCATGGAAAAAAAACAATTACCCAAGTCTTATTACTTTATTGCCGCAGCATTTAGTCTTTCGGCGTTTTTGTTTGTAAACATTCATGCTGAGCTCAATATCGGCAACTCAATCCCCGGTTCTGAATTAGCCCAACCCAAAGTGGAAGACAGCTCCCCTCAAAAAGATTATGATGTACCGGCACCCGATGTCACGGTATTGGGCAAAGTCTTTGAACTGGCCGAGAAGCTGCTGCCGCTGGCGCGGTAAATTAAGATCATACTATTTATCGTACATATCGCTTTGCGTGTTGATTTGATCGCACGAAAAAGGCTGCTTGGGATAACCCTGAGGCAGCCTTTTTTTGTTTTGTTGCATGCACGATCAAAATCCCCTAAATCATAAAATCCTGCAAATCCTGATGCAGACAATTTACTTTTTCTACATTTGCCATTGTCAGTCTAATCATTCAACGATTCACAACCAGATCAATGAGAAGAGAAATCCACCAATGGCATAGCCCGCGCCTGAACAAAAACATGGAAATCGCCATGTATGGGCATTTTGGGTTTGCATTACTGTTATTGCCAACCGCCGCTGCTGATTACCTTGAGTATGAACGTTTTCTGCTGATCGATGCATTGCAGCCTTACATTGAGGCAGGTAAAGTAAAGGTCTTTTCAATCAACAGCATCAACGCGGAAGCCTGGTTAAACAATCGTATGAACCCGCGACACAAAGCCATTCGCCACCAGCAATTCAATGCTTATGTGGAGAATGAAGTGGTGCCGTTTATCCGCACGCACAGCAGCCAGGATACGCCGATAATTACAACAGGCGCCTCTTTAGGTGCGCTTCATGCCGCTAATTTGTTCTTCCGCCGCCCCGATTTGTTTGCAGGCACCATTGCCATGTCGGGTTTGTATGACCTGACGAGCTATACAAAAGGCTATTTCGACGAAGATGTTTATTTCAATTCGCCGACGCATTACTTGCCGAATTTGCAAGACGAAAACTACCTGAACCGCTTGCGCAGTTCCAAGCATATCCACATCCTAACAGGTTCCGGCGATTACGAAGATCCAGAGGGTTCCCGTCGTTTGTCGGGCATTTTGGCTGGCAAAGGTATTCCCCATGAATTGGATATTTGGGGCCCTGATATGAAGCACGACTGGCCGACCTGGCGTGCCATGTTGCCATATTATATTGATTCGAGATTCTAAACCGCGTTTGGGTTTATGAAATATTTGATCGGCTTTGTTATTGTCCTTTTCATGTTTTTTGCGCCCGAAAAAGTACGTGCCGGCATTGTTGATACGGTGGAAATCTTTAGTCCATCTATGCAAAAGGAAATCCGTTGCGTGATTATCCGGCCAGACGCATATAGTTTGTCGGCGCCGGCATATCCGGTGCTGTATCTATTGCATGGGTACAGCGGCAACTACGGCGGATGGCTACATGATGCGCCGCAATTAAAAGAACAAGCCGATCGCTATAATATAATGATCGTTTGCCCGGATGGCGGCTACGATAGTTGGTACTTGGATAGCCCGGTCGATTCTACGGTGCGGTATGAAACGCACATCACAAAGGAAGTGGTGGGCTATGTGGATTATTACTACCATACGCGCGCGGACAGGAGCGGCCGGGCTATTGCGGGTCTGAGCATGGGCGGACACGGCGCCATGTATTTGGCCATCCGGCATCAGGATATTTTTGGCGCCGCCGGTAGTATGTGCGGTGGATTGGACCTGCGGCCGTTCAAAAAGAATGACTGGGACCTAAAGGGGGTTCTGGGATCGCCGGCGGAGGCTTGGCAAAATTGGGAGGCGCACTCTGTGGTAAATTTAGTACCGCGCTTAACCAACTCTAATCTTGCCCTCATTATTGACTGCGGGGTGGGGGATTTTTTCTTAGACCCCAATCGGGAAATGCACCGATTGTTGTTGCTTGCGCATTACCCGCATGAGTATTATGAACGGCCGGGCGAACACAATGCCGCTTATTGGAGCAATGCGGTGGATTTTCAGTTGGTATTTTTCAGTAAGTTTTTTGGGAAAAAGGGGTAGGGGGGATGGCTAACTAACGCACGATTCTCCGCACATCCACCTCCTCATCCAATTCCGTCCCTTCCAGCAAATGCTGCGCAAAATGCTCGGCCCAATAAGGACTCAACAAAGCGCCCTTGCTCCCCATGCCATTAAATATTCCGATGTCCTTAAAATCCGGATGCAGGCCAACATAAGGCCGTCGGTCTTTCACCGTGGGCCGCACAGCAGCACGATGCGCCACAATTTCAACTAGCGTCTCAAACATGGTGTACAATGCTTCACGCAAAAAAACGCCACCTTGCTCCGTCGGCATTTCGTCCTCAATGTTCCACACATTGTTGCTGCCGGCCCAATACAACCCGTCGCCAACCGGAGCAACTAAGATTTTGCCTTTCAGAATCTGATCGGGTAGGGGCGCGGCTTGTGCTGGAAAACGGATCAGTAGCAGTTCCCCTTTGGAAAGTTGCCACTGCAAATGACCGAAAAATGGATTTTGTTGCGCCCGGAATCCATCGCAAAAAACGATCAGATTATATTGCGCGCGGTATTGCGCAATTAATTGAAAATCAAATACTTGGCTTTGGTAGTTGCCTTCCGTCACCCACTTTTCGCGCAGGGTCTGCATCAGGAGCGGAAAGTTCACGCGCGCGGCCTGGCGCGTGCGCCCGATCTTAAAACCAGGCCGAATGTACGGCGACCAAACGCCGTTGTCTTCCACATCCGACATCCAATCAGAAAACTCAGGCATGCCGCAACGCAAAGACCAGTTATTGATTTCTTCCGGCGTTTTCAGCAAGCGCTCCACGACATGATCGTGCCAGATTTGGATGCCGTGTTCTGCTTCAAGTTGTTTATAAAATACTTGCGCGGCCGGAAAAAGGCGATCAAATAACCACGATCGTGCATAGCGTTTTCCAGTTATGGGATTGATGACACCCGCCGCAGCAGCAGAAGAACTGTGCGGAAACCCGGCATCCATGATTTGCACCTCGACACCGTGCCGTTGCAGGGTACAAGCCAGCACCGTACCGGCGATGCCCTGTCCAACGATGAGCACTTTTTTCACAAAAAAGCTTTATTTGTAGCGGCGACGCACCAATTTGATAAAGTTTTTGGCCGCTTCCACCCGTTTTTTATCCAGCCACCCGTATCGGATCACGCAATTTTCCAGCATATATCCACGTGCATCATCAAACTGTGAAAAGCTGTT
>JBAXTB010000383.1:0-5448 GCA_037130425.1 Bacteroidota bacterium | reverse complement strand
GGGCGGCCAAGAAAAACGCTCGAAATTCCATTATCCGAAAACTAAAAACCTAAAGCAACATAGTAGAATTAAGTCAACGACATTGCTTCAAATAGGAACAAAACGATAAAAAATATTGAACGTTCCCCCCATTTCCGTGTAATCAGGTCATACACAACATTAACACCTGATTTATGCGCACAAAATTCCTTTTTCTCTGCCTCTGCCTCATAGCCTTTTTTCTTCCTTACCGATCATTTGCTCATGCGGCGCCCGATGATTCCTACGAAGAGCGCCTGAAAACCGCCGAACTCGCGGGCGACCAAACCCAGGTTGAAAGCATCTGCCGCGATTGGTACCAAAGCGGCGAATACTCCCAAGGCGTACTCAACTGGAACTACAACGCCCTGATGTCGGTAGAAAACGGGGCCATCCTGATTACCCAGAGCGAGCACGATACCTACCCGGCCCTAATGCTACAAAATGCCTTGGATGTGCGGCCGGATATTACGCTGATTAACTTTCAACTCATTGAAAATCAGGCGTATCGAAGCAGGATTGTAGCCAGATTGAACCTGCCTGTCCAAACGGCCGGAGCCACGCCTTCAGAATTCGTCCTTAATTTAGTCGACCAAATCAGCCGCAACCCGCAGCACAGCAGTCCCTTGTATTTCAGCGTGATGCTGGATAAAAGTCGGATCGAAACCGACAAGCGCAACCTGTATATCACGGGTTTGGCCCTCAAATACAGCCCTAAGATTTTTGATAATGTAGCCGTTTTACGTTCTAATTACGAACGCGCTTTCCGCACCGATTACCTCCGCCTGCAACTTCTACCCGACCGCAACCCGGAACTTGCCGCGCGCTTGAACCTCAACTATATTCCCGCTTTTCTGTTGCTGCATCGCCATTATGCCGCCGCCGGCGAAACCGCCAAGGCCGATGCCATGCAGGAACTGACCATGAAAATTGCAAAAGCGGGCAACCGGGAAGCCGAAACCCGTGCCTTTTTTCCGAGCGCAGCCTCTGATACGATGGTACTGACCAGCATGAATCCAAAAAACTTAGAGAAGCCGATGAAAAAAGTTACCGAAAAACTATACGCCGCCGAAACGGAACTCAGCAACGCCCAATACGAACTTTTTTTGCAGGATTTGTTGAAAAATAAGGACTTTGACGCCCTGATGCGTTGTAAAACCACCAAAACCGATTGGCATGCGCTGTTGCCGGAAAGGGCGCGGAATTTGCCCGACCAGGTAATTTTTGCGCATGGCCATCCTGACGATCCGCAATGCCCGGTGCAAAATCTGAGCCGGGAAGCAGCGGAAAGTTACTGTGCCTGGATCACCAAAGTGTACAATAATAACAACAGCAAAAAGAAATTTAAGAAAGTGCTTTTCCGCTTGCCGACCGAAGCGGAATGGATTTTGGCGGCTGAAGCCGGGCTACACAACATCGTGTACCCTTGGGGCGGACAATTTGTGCAAAATAATAAAGGCTGCTACCTCGGCAATTTTAAAGTAGATGAGCCTTGTCCGGATTGTCCTTTGGCGGGAGCGGCCTCCGATGGCGGTTTTTTTACCGTGAAAGTTGACACCTATTATCCAAATAATTTCGGATTGTACAATATGAGCGGAAATGTGGCGGAAATGGTGCAGGAACAAGGGCGTGCCAAGGGGGGCAGTTGGGCTGATGAACCGGCAAATTGCAACATGAAAGCCGTTAAAACTTTTTCAGCGCCCAGTCCGAGCATCGGTTTTCGGGTATTTATGGAAGTCATTGAAGAATAAACATACCATTCTCCAGCATATCGGATGTTCAAGATAAACTACGTGCAACTTCCGGATGAAGCGTTGATGCAACGCATTGCGCAACGCGACGAGCGGGCATTTGCGGCGCTGTACGATCGGTACGGCGCCCGCATTTACCGCTATTTTTACCGGATGCTGTGGCAAGACGCCGGTAAAGCGGAGGATTTTGCGCAGGATTTGTTCTTGAAAATCATTGAAAAGCCGCATTTGTATAACCCCGACCACAGTTTTCGCACCTGGATATACGCCGTTGCGCTGAATATGTGCAAAAACGAGTACCGCCGCAAAGTGCCCGCCCTACAGGAATTGGACACGGCGTTTCCGGAACCGCAGGAATATTTTATCCCCGAATCCTTGGACCGGCCCTTGCTGGAAGCCGCGCTCCGAACGGCGATTGAAAACCTCAGCGAATCGCACCGCCAGTGTTTTGTGCTGCGTTATCAGGAGGAATTGACGGTGCCGGAAATTGCCGAAATTGTTGGTTGCCCGTCTGGAACGGTGAAATCGCGGCTACACCATGCCGTGCGGCAAATCGCTGATAAAGTATCTTTTTTACAAAGTTGAATGTTATGACGGCTGTTGAAGAACTTGCTTTTTTGAAAGATTATGACGCGTTATCCCTTGAGGAACAAGCGTTTGTGCAAGCAGAAATGTCGCGCGCAGAGTATGATCGCCTGCGCGCGCTCCTGTGTGCGGGCGCGCGCTTAGACGCGGATGTTAAGCCGCCTGACGCCTTGCGCGCGAAACTGATGACGGCCATGGGAAAACAAGTGCGACCGAGTCGTTTGCGCAGGGTTGCGGGGTATAAAATCCCGCTTTGGCCGGTTTTGGGCGTTTTATGCGTAGCCGCGGCCGGGTTCTGGTTTTATCCTCAACCTGCGCAACCGATTTCACCCGCGCCGATTGAAAAAGTGCGGATTGATACTGTTTATGTGGATAAAATTATTTGGCGCGAGCGGGCGGTGTATCGAACAAAACAACAAGCGAATACGGTGCAACATGTTGAACCTGTTGCATTTATGAACCCTGATTTTAAAAAAGGAATCGCGATATTCGATAGTTTCCCCGCGCCTTTTGACTTGAAAACTACCGGGACATCCTTGGCGGATGAACCCGGATTGATTGATATGTTTACGAAGTAGAGAGCTGTAAATTCCTGAAGGGAATTTATGTTTATAGATTCGAATACCTGGTTTTTGTCCCAATCCTGAAAGGATTGTATGTAAAAACGTTACTACCGCGCTTGTATCTCGTTTTTGACCAATCGCAAGCAACGCGCGATTTTAAAATACACACAAATGTTCTGTCGTGGACCACGTGAGTCTTTTACAAACCATTTATATAAAGTAGTTAAGAGTATGTCTAAAATTATAATATATTTTAAAGACGACCGAGTTACCGCATTCGAAGCCGATAATTGATGCCGGCATGCGCGAATAAACCAATGTCACCCAAATCTACGCCACTCACCTTTGGAATCAATAGTCCTTTTCTAATTGAAATTTCGAGGTAAAAGTTATTAAAAAGTCGAACCTCCGCACCGCCGCCAATCAATAAAATAGTAGTATTAGGTCGATCTATTGCATAAGAATAACCACAACTGCAATAATTTCCGATTAAATATCCACTTTCTACCCAAAGGTTTAAATCTTTTATTTTTAAATAATCCCACTGGATATAAGGCCCAAGAATTCTATATTTTGCTTTAATTTTATCCAATGGCTTTTCCCAAATTTCATAATCCCTTAAACCGATGGATATTTTTTTTGTAAGCGTCACAGCGATTTTGGAATTAATTAAATAAAAGTCACTGTAATACTTGTCATTCATATCAAAATCGCCTGAAATCAGGCCGCCTATGCCAAGGGTCATTTCACGGCCTAAATACTTGAACCGTTCGTTTTTTTGACCAAAAACACAAGTCGTGAAGCATAAAAGTGAAAACAGAATTAGAAAAGGCTTCATCGTTTTAAATTTTTCTCTTTTTTTAAGCAATATTCCAATGCTATAAAGCCGCTGGAATCAAGGTATAATTTATTGGTTTTGGAGAAGTAGGCAAAATATTTTCCAAGGCAAAGATGAATTCCCTTATATATATGCTTGGAAATTGAAATCGATAATACTAATTCGGGTTGATTCCAATTTTTACTATAGTTAGACAGGTAATTTTTCTTTGAAATAGGGGAATAATTATTTATAAATATTTGAGGTTCGATATAAAAATAAAATTTTCGTTTTTCTGAAAGCGTACATTGATATCGACTTGCCAACCCAATTCCCCTTTTCACAGGATATATCATTGAATCAGCCGTTACATCCCTAAACTGTTCATAATAAAATGAAGTGCCGAACTTCCAATTTTTATATGACAGCATCAATACCTTTGGTTTGAATGCATATCCAAATAGCCGTACGTCTTTAGTATTCAAGTCCTTGTATCCTTTTTTAAAGACGGAAATATAACTAAAATCAGTACCGATTGTGAATTTATTAAAGTGGCTCAAGCATTGTCCGTACCCTTTTGAGGGAAAAGCAATCGAAGCAATAATAAACAAGACAATAAATAAAGCAATGTTTTTCATTGTGTTATATTTGGAAGTGTACCAGGCGTTAAAGCCTGGTACACTTCTGTATTAAAATTTTTAAAGTCCGTAACGTATGCAGGAAGAGGTGCGGCGATCAGCAGCTGTACCACAAAGTGGAACGGTTACAAAGCCAAAACCGTTTACGGAACCTAAGAATTTCCGGAAAAATATTTTATCCCACATGTTAAAAGATCCCCAAACATCGCCATTATTAACGCCGGAGGTCTTATTATTCCACGTAGGGGGCATAAAGGGCCACGCTGATACGATACCTGGAAGGAAAAAATTGCCACCCCAACTGCTACAGTCACCACGTTCTGAGCCATCCTTTTTGATCGTTGTACCAAGGAATCGATCCGTGCTGCCACCGGTAAAGTTTGAAATAAGGCTATGCTCTAAATCCAGATACCACTGCGGTATTTGCGACAAATCGGTAATATGATCAGTTAATCCGGCGCTGTCTGCCACAAAACGCAAACGATCTGCAATTGCTAACTGTCCACGCAGGTTTACGCCGATTGAGCTACCATACGCTTCGTACTTTTGACGTGTGGTGTACTGTCTGACCTGTACGGTTACAATCGCGCTGTTGCTATTAGATGTGTAATAAATCCACTGATCTTGCGTAGTATCAATCGGAAGCTTGGAAACACGTATATCATCCAGATAAAATTCATAATAAGATTCCGGTTCCGTAGTCTGCCGGTCAAGCGCATTCGTTTGGTCTTCGGTAGAGGTGGTTACTACTCCTCCATCTGACGTTTTTTGGCATGATTGAATGAATGTTGCCAGGCAAATCAGGCACAATGTGGATACGATAAATGCTACTTTTTTCATAAAAATTAGATAAATTTCCCAGTATTGGGTAGGTTAAATAAATTAATTAATACCTTAAAATTATACGAGGTTAAGGTTTCCTCTGTCGTACTAAAGAATAAAAATGATGATCCTGAATTATGCTTTAATGGTAACAGATGCCGCAAATCGGCTTACTTAAGCAATTATAGAATAATGATAAATATTCTTGACAACTAAATATACTAAGATGATAAGGGATTTGAAAAATATATGTA
>JBAXTB010000382.1:0-5511 GCA_037130425.1 Bacteroidota bacterium | reverse complement strand
AGCCGAAGCGTGACGGCGCCGCTACTATTTTCAAAATTTTCAGTTCTATTGTTAGATATGTGATCTTCCATAATTATTGCAAAGATAAGGAAAAGTCTATTCCACCTCGACTATTTGACTTATGTTTCCTCCCTCCACAAACCCCAAATCCCGCCCAAACGTCTCCTTCAAACCCGCCAGCGACCAAAACGCGACCACAAAACATACCAGCCCGATAATCCCCGCTGCGGGCAAAGGACTGCCGGTTAATTCCGGACTTTTCAGCCATTTAAAGGCAAACGCGATGGGCACCAACAGTCCGCGCACCAAACTCGGCGCGGCCGTAGCCACCGTGGCCCGCAGGTTGGTGCCGAATTGTTCGGCGGCATTGGTGACAAAAATGGCCCAAAAACCGCCGGAAAAACCGAGTAAAAAATGCAACACATACATCTGATCGGGCGTTTGTACCGACCCGAACAGGTACCAGGCCACCACCAGCGCCTGCACCGATAAAAAAGTGCGCATCACCCGAAGCCTGCTGCGCCAAAACTGGCTCAATACCCCGGAACCAATGTCGCCCAGCACAATACCGATGTGAAACCAGATGATGGCCGAACCTGGATTAACGGGCAGGGTCAAACCTTTGGCCGCGCCAAATTCAGGCGCCAATAAGGTAAGCACGCCCATCGAAAACCAGGTGGTGCTGCCCGCCAACACGGAGCGGGAAAAGCGCCGGAATCGGTCGGCCGAATTGAACAAATCCAACACATTGCCGTGCCGCAGTTCCGCGCGGGCCTGCGCTTGTTTGAACACGCCGCTTTCGGCCACGCTCAGGCGCAACACCAACAACAAAATGCCCAAACCGCCGCCAAACATGTAGCAATGCCGCCAATCGGGCAGTAAATGATCGATAAAACCGGCCGCAATAGCCCCGCTCAAGCCAAACGATGCCACCAACATGGTGCCGAGGCCGCGTTTGTCTTTGGGCAATATTTCTGCCACCAAGGTCACGCCAGCGCCCAATTCTCCGGCCAGCCCGATGCCCGCGATTAAGCGCAACACCGCGTATTGGGTTTCAGTTTGCACCCAGGCATTCAGGATCGTAGCTGTGGAATACAGGAAAATGGACAGGTACAACACCTTCACCCGTCCGTATTTATCGCCGATCATGCCGGAAAGCAGGCCGCCGATGACCATGCCGGTCATTTGCCAGTTTTGCAGCATAATACCTGCGTCAGTCAGGGCCGTGCCCGACAAACCAAGATCGTGCAGGCTGCGGATGCGCACAAAACCGAACAGCAAGGCATCGAATACGTCGACAAAATAACCGAGCGCCGATACGATGACGGCGGGCGCGAGGAGGCCGGCGAGTTGTGAACGAGATAAAGACATGGCGGTTTTACAAATATATACGAGTTTTAATTATTTGAAATCAGGCTCGCTCAAACAACCACCAATTAGGCTTACTGCGTTTTACGGTATACCGATCCGACATGTATTTGAGAATATGCTCCACCGCTTCGTGGGCATCGTCGGTAAAGAGCAGCAAATTCATGTCTTCGGGCGAAATCGTTCCTTGTTCGGCCATAAATTTGAGGTACTCGCGCAGGGGTTGGTAATACTCGGTTCCCATCACCACAATCGGGAAATCGTCAATCTTTTTGGTTTGCACGAGGGTAAGTGTTTCAAAAAATTCATCCATCGTACCGAAGCCGCCGGGGAGGATCACAAATGCATAAGAGTATTTGACTAACAATACTTTACGCACAAAAAAGTATTTTATTTTTACAAATTTATCGAGGTAGGGGTTTTCTTTTTGTTCGTGTGGCAGCACAATATTGCAGCCGACCGAATAACCGCCTGCTTCTTTGGCGCCCCGGTTTGCGGCTTCCATCGTACCAGGGCCGCCGCCGGTCATAACGGTCATACCGATATGATTGGCAATTTCATATCCGATCAGGCGCGCCATTTCGTAATAGCGGTGCCCTTCTTTGAACCGCGCGGATCCAAAAACGGTTACGCTGGGGCCACTGAAATGCAACCCACGCATACCTTTGATAAACTCCCAAAATACTTCCAGCGCAAAGATCAGTTCAAAGCCCCGGCTTTTGGGGCCTTGCAACCAGATTCGTTCATTGCCGCTGCGCTGGATGAACGGCGGTCCCATGTCTTTTTCTTCTATCATAAGTCGTTGAGCTATAGACTTGTTGCGGTGGGAGGCCTCCCACCGCAACAAGTCTATAGCAGCAAAGATCTAATTTTCAAACAAATTCCAGCCTGCATTATGAAAAACCCATGAATTGACGCTTTTTGGCTACCTTTGCGAAATTTCCGGCAAGAAACCGGTTTATTCTTCGCGCATGGCAGAACAGAATTTTGTAGATTACGTAAAAATACTATTTCGATCAGGTAAAGGCGGCGGCGGTAGCGTACACTTTTTCCGCGGACCGGCTATGCCGAACGGTGGACCAGACGGTGGCGACGGTGGGCATGGCGGCAGCATTATTTTACAGGCTGATCCGCAGGAATGGACTTTGCTGAGTTTGCGTTATAAAAAACATATTTATGCCATAGACGGCCAAAGCGGCCGCGGCGGACTCAAAACCGGCAGCGACGGCGATAGCATCATTGTAAAAGTGCCGCTGGGAACGGTGGCAAAAGACGCCGAAACCGGTGAGATTCTGCTTGAAATCACGGAACCCGGCGAAGAAAAAGTGCTGCTGCCCGGCGGTCGCGGCGGCAAGGGCAATACCTTCTTCAAAACCTCCACACACCAAGCGCCCACCTATTCGCAACCGGGGGAACCAGCCATTGAAAAATGGATCATCCTTGAACTTAAAGTATTGGCGGATGTAGGCTTGGTGGGTTTCCCGAATGCCGGAAAAAGCACTTTGTTGAGTGTTGTTTCGGCGGCTAAACCGAAAATCGGCGATTACCCGTTTACCACGCTGGTGCCGCAATTGGGCATTGTGGAAGTGCGTCCCGGCCAAACCTTTATCATGGCCGATATTCCGGGCATCATCGAGGGCGCGCACGAAGGTCGCGGGCTGGGGCACCGTTTTTTACGGCATATCGAGCGGAACAGCGTGTTGCTGTTTATGATTCCGGCCGACACGCCGCGCACCTTGGGCGAGGAATATGAGATTTTACTCAATGAGTTGGAAATGTTCAACGCGGATTTGCTCGACAAACCGCGTTTGTTAGCCATCACCAAAAGCGACTTGATCGACGCTGAATTAGAAAAACTGCTGCGCGCGACCCTTCCGGAAGGCGTACCAGCCATTTTTATTTCGTCGGTAGCAAACAAAAACATCCAACAATTGAAAGATTTGCTTTGGAAAAACCTGAATGCTTAGCGGTTCGCGGGGCTAATTCGTACAAAAGGCGTCGCTTAAGGTGCAAATAACCACGTCAAACAAACCAGTACCGCCCGGCGGCGGACAAACCTGAAAATTGATGGAACTGCCGCTTACTGTTATCGCCTGGCTGTTTCCAACTGCGGAGCCTTCTACCTGAAACTGCCAGGTAAACTGAAACGGCGGCGTACCTATAAGGCTCGCCTGGAGCGTTTTACAATCACCTATGCACATATTAACATCTGTTGCATACAAAGAAATTGTCGGATTCGGGTGGCCCGGCAAATTGAACGAAGCCACCGCTGTGCAGCCGATTGTATTCGTAACCGTAACCGTGTAGGTACCTGCGCTTATCACCGTAATATTTGTCCCGTGCTTGCCATTTGACCAGGTATAGCCGGTATACCCTGGGTTCGCATTCAACGTCACTGTTTTACCCGGACAAATATAAGGGCTGCTCGGCGTGATACTTGCCGACACTGGATAGGGCGTAACGACTACTTCATCGCTGGCAGTACCGCAAGCGGGCACTGTTGTTGTTACAGTATAAGTTGTTGGACTTGTTGGACTTACAATGATAGAGGGCGTTGTGGCGCCAGTGCTCCACAAATAATTTCCGTTTCCGATGGCCGTGATTAGGGTTGATTGGCCGGTGCAAATGTTTTGATCCGGACTAGCGTACACGATAGGCGCCGCGCTTCCTTTGTTAAAGGTAATAGACCAATTTATAAGCCTCCCCACATCATCTGAATAGTTATCGCTGATGTAAAGCGTCCAATCGCCATCCGCATTGGAGCCGTTGAAGGTATTGGCAAAGGTAAACGTTCCAAGCGCCGGCCCATTTGAATAAGGAGGAACGAGGTTATTAATGCGTCCTTCGGGCTTGAAATTACCGGAAAAAGGCGGAAATCCTTCTGTGATGAAAATACTTGCATCGTCCCTGAAAACCGTCCCCAAATAGTTTTCTTTACTATCTCCGTTTTCCGATGATAGTTCGAGCACCTGGCCATTCGGCGCGACCAGAAAGATACCGAGGTCGTTATCCCAACTGTGCAACAGATTAATGGTTACTTTTTCAATGGCGTAACAACCGCCTAATACGCCGATTCCTGTAACACTACAGGTAGATTCTGTAATGCCGGTCGTTTCATTTGGAGCATTTGGCGGGATAAGCAGGCCTCCTACACCGTTAAATGTAATTTGAGCATATAGTATATTTGCCCAAACAAGCCCGATTAAAATAAAGGTTCCTTTCATGAAGTGCTTGTTTTCAGTCTCTTAAAATTGACTGACAAAAACAATGCCCAAATGATCGGTTTGATCTGAGAATTTACTGTTTTAACAATTAACCCTGAAGCGAAGCAAATTCCAAGGAATTTCTGGCAATTAGGATTTTTCAAATCTATTCATTTTAGGATGTCGTGTTTTTGAAAAAAAAAGCCCGATGCGTAAAATTTTGAAGAAAAAAATATTATTTTAAAAAGATTTTTTTCAACAAAAAACAAACACATTTAACTTATATTATTTTTATAATCAAATAATAATTAAACGTTTAAATTATTTTTTCTATCTTTAGCCCCAGGCAAGATATACAAAGGAGTTAACAAAAGGTCTTTTATGTTCTTTCACGGTGATGCAACCTGCTGCACTTTTGTATCATCAATGAGAGACAAACAGACGGCGAACGAAAACGAGGCGCTCCTTGATCAACAGATTCGAAACTTTTCATGAGATTATATACGGGAAACCGGCGCGATGCAAACGAGCATCGCGCTTTTTTTTTGGGATGGACGGGAGACGGTGGACGGTGGACGGCTGGGTTTTGGGAATAATTTGGCTTTTTTAGTGTTTATGTGGTAGCGATTGTTGAAAAAAATTTATTTTAGAAATAATTTTTTTTCAACAAAATACTAATACATAGTTTTTATTTTTTTCTTTTAAAATACTGTAAATCAAATATTTATATCCTTTTTTTAAATAAAAACCTCATTATTGGCGTTTAAGAAGGCCAACAAAAACCATTTTATGTTCTTTTGCGGTGATACAACTTGCTGCACTTTTGTATCATCAATGAGCGACAGACAGACAGCGAACGAAAACGAGGCGCTCCTTGATCAACAGATTCGAAACTTTTCATGAGATTATATACGGGAAACCGGCGCGATGCAAACGAGCA
>JBAXTB010000381.1:0-5520 GCA_037130425.1 Bacteroidota bacterium | reverse complement strand
CAGACGGACTTGCCTTGCCAACCAGGGTATTATTGACAAATGCAGCCAGTTCCGAACCGGTTCCGGCCAATTGAATTTCTGCAAACAATGGCCTCACCACCAAATGCATACTCTGCGCTCCCGGTGGTAAAGCAGGCCAAAAAGGGTTAGCCGCCGCACCGCTAAACGCTTGCGACTGAATGCCGAAAGCCCTGCATGGACCGCTGTAAGTCAAATAGTTATCTAAATCAAAATTGGTAAAAGACCCGCCCTGATAAATGCTCTGGGGCGGGATGGCGGCAAATTGCGGCGCTGCGTAAAAAGGCAGTACCGTAAAATAAGCCGTAACCGTTGCGCTGAAATGATTGGGGGTGTTTTCCGTCACCGTAATGCGCACGGTATCGGTACCGGTCCAGCTGGAGGAAACCGGATTGACGGTCAGAACGCCGTTTGTAACGCTCGCCGACAGATTAGCGCCGGGTTGTACGCTCCAGGCCACTGGATCGCCGTCAGGGCTTACCAGGTAATCGGCCAAATTTACCGTGCCGAAGGGAATGGTGCGCAGCGTCGTATCTGCCGGAATCGCATTTAGGGAAACGGGAAAGTCCGCGTTCGGATCAATATTGAGCCACAAAGGCTGATTGAGCGTTCCCGTGGTGCTGTTATGGCAAAAAACATTGGTTTCTGAAACGGCATACACCTGATCGTTGGGGGCATAATAAGCCCTGAATTGCAGGTTTTCTCCGCAAAAAGTATTGGAATAAGCGGTAATGAAATAGTAAGCCTGCCCGTTTACGATGGTCGGTGAAGCCACACCGCGCAGTTCAGAACCGGCAAAAACACCGACTACATTGGTGTTGTTATTGGTCGGGATATTGTTGTACCGCAACCGGATAATCAGACTTTCATTGAACTGAAAGTTTGCCGCATTCACACTCCAGCCGGGCGGCGGCGCAGCAGCGCGCGCCAGCAGGGCTGCTTGCAGTAAAACAGCCGTCAGCAGCACTGTTTTTATTGCAGACGTTGGGATAAGCCGAAGCAGGCCCAACGATATGGAGACATTTATCCTTCTCATGTATGTTTATATTAGAGGATGAAAGCAGGGCTGCGTTCGCCTGATCGAAGACGACTGTTGCGTCGGCATGAAATACCCTTGAACGCAGCCCTTACTTGCGGATTAGCGCAACATAATCATCGTTGCAATACCACTTTTCGGGTTATGGCGCCTTCTGCTGTTTCCAGTCGAACGAGGTAAATACCCGACGTAAGTACCGTGCCCGTATCCGATTTGCCGTCCCAGTCAACCATGTTTATCCCTTCACGTGCGTGTGTGCGCAGGCGGGAAATTTCCCGGCCATTCAGGTCGCAAATCGCAAGTGCAATGTCTTCATCTTGTGGAAGCGCAAACCGGAACGTGGTCCGATTCTTAAACGGATTTGGCTGAATATCAAACGATTCCATCACGCGCGCTTCGGTTGTTCCGCTCGTTTGTAAACTAAAGGGAACAGGCGACGAAATACTGCCCTGATGGTTATCAGGCGAGAAATACATCGTCTCCGTCAGGTTCTGCGTACTGCCGTTCGCCTGATCGTACAACTTGAAATGCAGTAACTCCCCACTGGCGTTGGCATAAGTTGTCAGGAAGAATAAATAAGCGTTTAGAGGTTCAATGTACACTGCCTGGGCGGCGCCGCGCACCTCATCGCCTACAAACGCCCCCAACTCCATGGTTTCAGCGGTAATGTTGACATTGTTGGCCGACAACATGCCGATTAACGTGGCGTTGTTTTCATACAATGCAGGATTTACCGACCAATGCGAAGCGGGAACCGGGTTGCCGCGACTCACAATCGGGTTGTTGGTAAACGGCGCGGGCGGATAAGTGAGGGTGCCGGGATTGCTGATTTTCAATTGATAACCGTTGGGCGCCTCCATAAATTTAAGGTTACCCACCCACCCAAATGCATTGTTAATATATTGGGCAAACGCCGTCTGACTTTTAATCAGGTCGCCGGATTGCGCCGCAACCGACGATAAGGCATCGTTGATCGGCAGGGCGTAATTCGGTATATACCCGATCCAGTTCCAACCTTGTACCAGCGGTATGTTCGTTGTTGCCGGATCAATCATATTGCCGAGCATTTGCAGTGTATCGGGCAAATCTGCCTTAAACACATACATCCCATTGTTTCCAATCGTTGTGAGGGAGCCGAACCAGCCGCCGCCGTAGGTTGAAAACTGGGTTTGGCTTTTCATCAAATCATTGTCCGGATGATCGAGCGAAGCCAGCACCGCGTTGATGTTGCTGTTCGGAAACTGCAAATTGAACGACAGCCAGTTCCATCCGTAGCGGAATGGCACCTCGCGCAATACCAAACTATTGGTGTGGATGACCTTCGGATTGGTCGGAATACCGATCACATTGTCGGCCTGGAAGTTAAACGTCTCCTGAATCGTACCGAACAATACACATTCAGATGCGTCCCAAACCTGCAACAACACCGGATCAAGGTTATCATTTACATCCCCGTAAATGGTCAGATAGGCCAGGTATTTGCCAACTTGCGGCACGTATTCCACATTGGCGCGGCCGCGTAATTGCCCATTGATAAAGGCGCCTACTACATCTTCCGGATCCGTCGATTTCTGGCCCTGAATGTTCACTTCCAGCACCATGTTCATCGTGCTCTCATAAATACCGGCGTCTAAATCCCAGTTAGGCGGACGGCAAATCACGCGCACACCGACGGGAATATATTCGTCACCGCCCATGAAAAACGGGTTCTGGCCGGTCTCTGTGTGTAATTTAATCGAGTCAGACCACAATCCGAACGCAAGGGATGAATCGGCTGTAAACGAAATCTGACGAATTTCATTCGGCGCCAGGGTTCCCGCATTGGGTACGACGCGAATCCAATCGGGTACGTTTTGAATGGTGAATGGTACCGGAGAACCGCCCCGGTTGTGGATTGCCGCTGTGACCGTTTTAGTTTGCTCTACATATTTGGTCATCCCTACACTATCGGTCAACCAACCGAGTTCGTTGCGGTCAACATAGAATTCCCATTCAAAAGCCGTTGACTTATTTCCTGCAAGGTCTTCGATGTTATGTAGTTCCGCCCGCAGAATATGATTTTCAAAAAACTGATTCTGGAAAATCGGGTTAATAACGATCTTGTTGCTGTAACAGGTTGCGTTGTACCCAAGCGGCGTATTGGTGACCGCATCAAACAACCCGACATAGGCCGGGATTGCCTGACCAAACTTGGCGCAGTTAATTTCTTCATTAAAACTAAAAGAAATTTCGTCGCCTACGTTAAACACCCCATCGGAAGGCTGCGGCGTACCCACCAAATTAGGCGGCGTGCGATCAATGCGACCGTGTATAATTGCTGAAACCCCAGGTTTATCCTGCGCATCACCCGTGCAAATTGCGACAGCTCGTATTTCATAGGCGCCGTCGGACAAACCGCTTGTTTTCCAGAAGAACTGGGTAAATACATTGCCCAAATTTGCCTTTACGATCTCACCATCCACCTGAATCGGGTAATTGCTCGGACCTACGATATTGATCCAGGCGCCGTCGCTTTGCGCGCGGCGGTATTGCAAACGGATTTTACTAAAATCAGTTTCCGACTTTGTATAACCGGAAACTGTAATACGCAAGGTAGTATCCGAATTAATCAGCCAGTCCTGTTCCGGTACATTGATATTCACCTCCGTACAAGGTTTAATAAAGTGCGCGCCAAGCAATATTTTTGAATACACAACCGGATCCTGATCTGATTTAATCCCCAGTGCAGTGGCGCGCTCGTCTTCACATGATGAAAAAAAGGCCAATTCAAGGTTGTCGTAATCATAAGCAACCGGCCCGCGCTCGATGGTAATTGTTATAGGAATAGACATTCCATACTCAACTTCATACGACACAACATCATTCAGCACGGCCCCATTAAGTTTGATAACCGCGCCATCCGGGTTTGACTCCGGTTTGGCTTCCAGCGCATACGTGCGGGTTTCATTTGTTTCGCTGGTATTACCTAAGAAAAATTTGTAAACGGCCGCCTCATTGGAAGGAATATCAACTACTGTAGCCGTGCTGTTGGCGCCTAATTGCAGGTTGGGGCTTTCCCGGTGTGCGGTATTCTTTTCATAAGGACAGGAAGACTGCCCGACTTTGGTACGGAATACCGGCGTGTTGTATTTGGAATCCATCGCCACATCCACACTG
Source organism: Bacteroidota bacterium (assembly GCA_037130425.1). Lineage (GTDB taxonomy): Bacteria > Bacteroidota > Bacteroidia > Chitinophagales > Saprospiraceae > M3007. Next base: position 1,310 of record JBAXTB010000381.1, on the reverse strand, counting down.
AAAGCATCGCCCGGATCATTGTCGGCCAAGATGTAGCCGGTCTTGAGCGCTTTTTGGCGGTGATTTCCTTTTATCCCGCCTGCGCTGGTGGCATATACGAATTTAAGGTCGGCCGTAACCCCTACCCCGTTCAGGTCAAAACCAAGATGCCCGGAGGTAGAACCCTCACTGTTTACAGCCGTATTTTTGGTTGAATCCGATTCCGTTTCGCTTGCTTCGGAATATTCATACACTACACCGGCATCAAATGAAATATTTCTACGGAACGGCGCTTTGGCCTTCAATGAGTCGTTATCCGCCAGGATTTTGGTCCAGGATGTTATGGAGTTTAAGTACTTGGTTTTGAGCGTCTGATCTGTGGCGGCATTCGCCAATTGCATCAGATATTTTATATTTTTATGAATATTCCATTCTGAATACATGAAGGTCGTGGCATAATCTTTCGGCGCTACGTTTAATACCACCTGCGCCTGACCTGCACAAGCAGCCTCGTTGAAGGTAACTTGATCGGCAAACCCGAAGTCAATATTGATACCGCTGCCTACAAATACGTCGCCGCCTTGTTCACCCACGACTAATTCATCGTCGCTGGTTGAAATACGCTGGCTGAAAGAGCGACACACCTGAAAGGAAGTATCTGAAATATTTTGGTAGGTCACAACGCCTTCAATAGTACCGCTGATAATGGCGTCCGTCGTGATAATTTCTCCGACACCCAAAGGCGCCGCCACGATTTTTATTTCCGGGCCATTGTCAAAGGTAATGCCGCCGCCGCCGCCGACCTCATAGTCCAAATACGCGGAATAAACGGTACAAAACTGCGAATCGCGCTCCAAATAGGAAGAACTACCATCGCCTGGAGGATCGTGGAGAATCAATTCGGGCGTTTCCGGCAATGCCGTGGTAAACGTATTGGCTTTACTCCTGATCCCGGTTACGATGCCTTGCACAAAGGTGCTGCTTTCGTTGCCCGACAAGGTAGTCGCAATAACCTGGAAGGTCTTTTTATAGGGTGGGGAAGGGTTAGGCGCCCCGACTTTAAACTTGTATTTCACGGAGCCGTGGCTAAGCGTGGTGTCTTTTACGACATCCGAAAACCCATTTATGATTCGGATGGCAGCCGTATCAACATCGCAGGTGCCGCCGTAGTAACTTTCTCTTACTCGAATCGTTACGGTTCTTTGGGTCTCCTGTTCCAAAACAATCTCATTACAGGTGGCGCTATATGGATCTAAACCGGCTGTAATCATGGCCTCCGGCGGCGCAAAGTAGATAAAGTCAAGCACCGTATCGCGTTTCGACAAATCGAC
>JBAXTB010000380.1:0-5530 GCA_037130425.1 Bacteroidota bacterium | reverse complement strand
AAAACACAAAGATCACAAAGGTTTCACAAAGGACACAAAGACCGACTAAGCGTACCCCGCTTCATAAAAAGCCTTCTTACATTACAGAAAAATATTTGCCCCCCCATTATCACTGCTTTGGTAAAGATGTGTTAAAACCGTAGCCCTTCGGGATTGGGAAAAAAGAATCTTCCAACGTTCTATAAACATGTAATCCCTTCGGGATTTTTGGCGGCCAACGCTTAAGGCATTTTCAAAATACAATTTTCTTCATCCCAACTCAGCGCAATTTTATGGCCTTTTTGCATCCATTTTACCAGGTTTGGCCCAAGCAAAGACGCGCGCCAGCCTTCTAATAAAGCATGGTCAAAATCGCCGTTTCCGGCCTTTAACTTGTTGAAATCGCCTTTGGGCAGCAATAAGGCCGCGCTGATTTCATGCTCAATGCATTGTTTTTTCACAAAATGGTATAGTAGTTCCATCGTCCATTCGTGTTCCGGATCATCGGGCGTCGGCTTGGGCAGGGATTCCAGAAATTTGAGTTCGGCGGCCGTCGTCTCGTGCTTGAGCAATTCCTGCCAGTCGGAGGCATGTTTGCGCCAAACGCCTTCCGGCAGTGTGCGGTTGGAGCGGAAGGCGTTGTGGCCATCCTTGGCTGCGCGCAATATGGTGCTAATGTGCCGACTTTGCAGCACTGTTTCCTTGGGAATATTATACTCAGCCGCTTTTTCCCGACGCCAGATAAACAAGCGCATCAGGAAAATTTTGTCTTTAAACTCCAATTGATGGATATAATCATTGGCCATCACTTCCTTGTACGGATCGACAAAATAGAACGCGGCGGATTCCCATTTTCGGTTTTCCTCCTGCGCCCATGATTCGCGTTGACGGCGTTTGAGTTTGTTCGTGAGTTTGGCGTGTAAGCCAGGCAGGTATTTTACGTCCTCAATGGCATAATTCAAGGCTTTGGGATCAAGGGGGCGGGCTTCCCAGTCTGCCACCGTATGGCTTTTGGCCAAGGTGATCCGCAGCTCTTTTTCAACAATTTTGCCGAAACCCGCCGGATAATTATAGCCTACAAAACCCGCTGCAATCTGTGTATCAAAGGTGTTTTGCGGGATCGTGCCATATAAAGTATGCAGCAAACGATAATCATTATCGCCGGCATGGGTTATTTTCAGTACCTTAGGGTCGGCAACGATCGATAAAAAAGATCCTAGATCCTTGATTTTCAAAGTATCTATCAAATAGATATCCTGCTCGGCTACGATCTGGATCAAGCAAAGAACGGGGATGTAAGATTTTTCGCCTACAAACTCGGTGTCAAAGCCGATCCAGGCGTCATTGGCAATCGTTGCCATGACGGAATCGAACTCTGGTTGATTTTCAAGGAAGTGAATGCGGTATTCCATGACCCAAAAGTAGGAAGCTTCGTGGAAACCACTATTTTTTCTTTAAAAATGTTAAATTATAGTTAGCGCGTATGAAAATTTTGCTCCTCAGCCATCCTTTATAGCAGGCAATCCGTTCTTATGTTTGCTTTTGTTATTTTCGCCTTCGGAATAATACTTCGCGCTGGATCGTTTTGTGCATGGCCCTCGGCCTGTGTCATTTACAATCAGCGCTCAGTATGACAATTAATGCTGCCTTTCAGGCGGCGCTTATGATTTACCACCCATGAAAAAAGTACTTTTCGGCTTAGCCATTTTCCTGTTTCTGTTGCTCGGCGCCTTGATCGCCCTGCCTTATTTCTTCAAAGATGAAATCATCGCGCAAGTAAAATCGACGGCCAATGAAAGCCTGACCGCCAAACTTGACTTTACGGATGTCGATATTTCCATTTTCCGACATTTCCCGAAACTTTCAGTTGGATTAAACGGCTTGGACATTACCGGCACCGGCCCGTTTGATGGCGTAAAACTCATTCAATGCGAACGCCTTGATGTGGCGGTTGATCTTTGGTCGGCTATTTTCGGCTCGTCCATTGACATTAAAGGTCTGTATTTTGTCAAACCCGACATTAAAGTGTATGTGTTGTCGAACGGCAAGGCCAACTATGACATCACCAAGCCCTCGACCGCACCCGCGAGCACGAGCAGCAGCACGAGCAGTAGCCCGATCAAATTAGAGCATTACGGTATTACCGACGGAAAAATCCTGTACGACGACCGCTCGCTCAACATGCGCGCAGAATTAGAAGGCATGAATCATTCCGGTTCAGGTGAATTGACCGCCGACCTGTATGACTTGGTCATGAAAACGACGGTGCAAAAACTGTCGGTCAATTACGGTGGAATGCAGTATCTGCGCAACGCCCAGGCTGAATGGAACGTGACCCTCGGCGCCGACATGAAGAACATGAAGTTTACATTCAAGGATAATGACATGAAAGTCAATGCTTTGCAACTGCTGCTTAATGGCTGGGTGCAAATGCCCAATGACAACGATATCCTGATGGACCTGACGTTTGGAACGCCGGCCAATACGTTTAAAAGCCTGTTGTCCATTATTCCCGGTGCATATACCAAGGACTTTGACGGTGTTCAGGCCAACGGCACGGTACAGTTTGCCGGGTTTGCCAAAGGGAAATACAATGAAAAAACGTACCCGGCTTTTAAACTCGACTTCAAAGTGGGTAACGCTGATTTCAAATATCCGAGTTTGCCGCTGGGCGTGACCAACATTAATGTGGACGCGGGCATCAACAGTCCGACAAGCCGCATGAACGACATGACGGTGGATGTGCCGAAGTTCAGCCTGAAAATTGGTTCCAACCCGCTGGAAGGTTATTTCCACCTGAAAACACCGGAAAGCGACCCGACGGTGGATACAAAAGTAAACGGTACGCTGAACCTCAGCGAATTGTCCAAGGCGTTTCCGATGGAGGGCGTACAGGAATTGGCTGGTATCATCAAGGCCAATATGACCGTAAAAGCCGCTATGAGCCAGATCGATCAGGCAAAATACGATCAGGTGCAGATGGCCGGCACTTTTGGAATGGAGGGAATCACCTACCGCGCCACGGGTATGCCGACAGTAAAAATCAATGCCCTGACTACGAGTTTGACCCCACAACGGGTTGATATTCAAAACTTTGACTCTAAACTCGGCCGCAGCGACCTGAAAGCGAACGGCTCGATTGACAATATCCTGGCGTATTTTTCGACCACCAAAACCATGACGGGCAACCTGAATTTCAGTTCCGTCTATTTTGACGCCAACGAATGGTTAGAAGAACCGGCCCCAGCGGCAGGAACAACGGCTACCACCACAGTGCCTTCCAAAGTGCCAAACGACGTGCCAGCCGCTTCTGAAAAAGTATTTGACCGTTGGGATTTTGTGATGGACGGTAAAATCGGCAAACTGAAATACGATACATACGATTTGTCGGATATGTCGATGAAAGGCCATTTCAAGCCGAACAAGATGGATATTTCCAACTTTGCCTTGAAAATGGGCGCCAGCGATTTGAGCGGCAGCGGCCAAATCCTGAATGCCTGGAATTATCTGTTTGATAATCAAACGGTTACAGGCGTCGTGAACCTGAACTCAAATTACTTCGATTTGAATCCGTTTATGGCGGCAGCGCCTGTTCCTCCGGCGCCAAGTTCAGGGAAACCAGCGCCGCCGCCTGCGCCTGCGGTCATGCCGGTGCCTGAAAATATGGACATGACCCTGAACGCCAATTTTGCGAAGGTGCAATACACCACCATGTCGCTGGAACACCTTAATGGGCAGGTGATCGTGAAAGACAAGGTAGCCAAAATGAAAGATTGTACCGCCAATGTACTGGGTGGACAGATTGCTTTGAGCGGCGATTACAACACCAAGGATATTTCCAAACCTTCGTATAATGTCGATTTGGCCGTGCAAAACATGGGTTTCAAGGATGCTTATACCAATTTTGCCACTATCAAAGCGCTGGCGCCCATTGCGCAGTTGATTGATGGTAAATTTAACACCTCGCTTTCCATGAGTGGTTTGTTGGGTAAAGACATGATGCCCGATTTCAAAACGCTTTCGGCGGCTGGTTTCTTAGAAACGATCAATGCTGCTTTGAGCAACTTCAAACCGCTGGCTGAAATCAGTTCCAAACTAAATATTTCCTATTTGAACAAGTTGGAATTGAACAACACCAAAAACTGGTTTGAAATCAAGGACGGGCGTGTGACGGTGAAGCCTTTTGACGTGAAAATGAAGGATATTGCTATGAAAATCGGTGGTTCCAGCGGCTTGAACAGCGACATGGATTATCAGATTTTCACCAAAGCGCCGCGCAAAGTGCTGGGCGCTGCGGCCAACAGCGGTTTGAATTTGCTTTCGAAAGAAGCTTCCAAATACGGGGTGAACATCGCGCAAGGCGAATTCATCAACGTGCGTTTCGACCTAACCGGCGCCTTGAGCAGCCCCAAAGTGGCCATGAAAGTGCTTGGCAGCGATGGTCAGGCCAGCATACAGGAACAAGCCGGCAGCACGGTGCAAAACACGGTAAATCAAGCCAAAGACTCGCTTAAAAACGTGGCTACCCGCGAAGTAGACAAGGCGAAAAAACAAGCCGAAGACGCCGCCGCCAAAGCAGCCGACAGTTTGAGAAACGTAGCCACGCGTGAAGCGGAAAAACTAAAAGAGAAGGCCGTACAAGAAACCAAAGATCAGGTTGGCAAAGTATTGGGCAACGAAGCGGGTAAAAAAGCCGGCGAGGTGCTGGGCGACAAAGGACAAAAAACAGTGGATGAGGCCAAAAAGAAATTAGAAGGCTGGGATCCGTTTAAAAAGAAAAAGAACTAATGCATATTCCCAGATGGAAAAAATGGCTTTCCCACATATCGCCGATGGTGCTGGAAATGACCGGTTCGGAGCAAAATCCGGAACTTGCGGTGTTGCTCAACCGGGGACGACTCCAGTTGTTGAGCGGGAATGCCATTTATTCCTGGGACGATTTGTACCGCAATTTCACCAAGGCATTTGAAGTACTCAAAATCCAGGATCGTTCGGTACAAGAGGTGCTTATTCTGGGCCTTGGACTTGGCAGCGTGCCTTATATGCTGGAAAAAAAGTACGGCGTACAAGCCAATTACACTGCCGTAGAATGGGACGAAACCGTGGGCGAATTAGCCGCGCGTTACACCTTCCCGCGCCTCAAAAGCCATATCGACTTAGTCACGGCGGATGCGGAACTGTTCGTGCAGGTGTGCGCGCAGCAGTTTGATCTTCTGATTGTCGATATTTTTGAAGACGACCTGACGCCGCCGCAATTTGAAACCGATGATTTTTTAAGGAACTGCATGGCATTGTTGGCGCCGAACGGCCTGCTGCTGTTCAATCGTTTGTACGGCGAACACAAGGATCAAGTGGCGGCAGAGCGGTATTTTGAACGGCATTTCAAGGTGGTGTTTCCGGAGGCTTGGTCGATAGATACGGAGGGGAATTTGATTTTGTGCGGGGTAAGGGCGGTGGAGGGTAGACGGTAGACGGGTGGCTTCGGGCTTGGGTTTGTTTATGATTTTCAGGATTTTTTGATCGCGACAACCTGGATGCTGTACTATCGCGC
>JBAXTB010000038.1:0-25245 GCA_037130425.1 Bacteroidota bacterium | reverse complement strand
AAGGCAAATACAAAGGCTTCTTTGCCGTCGCCTTCCACAATGGCTTCCACGGGTACGGTCGTGTACGTGCGCGCCTGCGGGGGCGTGATGTCAACTTGGGCAAATAAACCGGGGGCAAATCGTTTGCCTTGCGGGGTAATTTTTATTTCTACCGGATAAAGGCCGTTGGACGGATCGGCGGCCGGGGCAAGGTCGCTCACTTTGCCGTTGAACGTTACATCCGGGTAGGCATCCATCGTTACTTTGGCAGGCATGTTCAGGTTGATGCGTGCCCAGTCGCGGTCGCTTACGTTGATTTTTACGACCCAATCGTTGTTACCGGTTTCAAACAGCACAAAAACCGGGGTGCCGGGACCGGTAATTTCGCCCTCATTCATCAGTTTTTTGATGATTTTGCCGCCCCGCGTAGCGCGGATTTCGGCGTATTGCTGGTTAAATGTGGCGATGCGCACGGTTTCTTTGGCTAAATCGCGGCCAGTGGTGGCATTTTGAACCAGTTCCAATGTAGCGCTGCTGTCTTTGTACAGGCTTTGCACGCGCGCGAGGTCGCGCTCGGATTTTGTCAAACCCTGTTGCGCCTGATTGACCTGCGCGTCGATTTCAGTTTTGTCGAGCACCGCCAGCAATTGGCCGGGGCGTACGATGTCGCCTTCGTCCACGTATATTTTGCGGATAATGCCGCCAATTTTAAAAGAAAGACGCTGTTCGGCTGAAGAGGTCAGGACGCCGCTTGCGTGTACGGGCAAACTGATCGTTTTTTGTGAAACAGCGGCCGTTTTAATCGCCGTATGCGGATCAACAACAGCGCTCGTTTGATCGGCTTTTTTAGTCGTTTCGGCACTGCCGCAGCCGCCAAACAGGTAAAAAAGGCCGAATAAAGCGAATGCAACAAGTGTAAAAGGGGCTACGAAGTTGAGTTTTATCTTTTTCATGGTGTCGTGTTTACCAAGTTTATACCCCGACATGACGGGTGAAAAATTGCCATTTATATTGGAAAAATGTTGGTTTAGAGTCCTGCGGCCTGACGAAGCGCCGCTTCTTTGACTAATACATCGGTCCAGGCCAACAATACTTGTAGCCGGGCGGTGGTCACGCGATTTTGTGCGTCGAGGTATTCAATGAGCAGGGCTTGTTGGGCCTTGTATTTGTTGGAAACGATTTTGAATCCGGCTTCGGCGGCATTTAGACCGTTTTTGGAAGTGCGCCATCCGTTGCGGGCTGCTTCCAGATCGTCAGCGGCCTTGATAATTTGCAGGGCAATCTGCTGTTGCACCTGATCGTATTGGTTGTGGAGTTTTTCCGCTTCAATTTTGGCCAATTGCACCTTGCTTTTTGTTTGACCGCCGTTATACAAATCGTATGTAAGTCCAACCTGGGCCAGCACGTAAGCCTGTTTTCCGTTGAACCAATTATAACCGTAGCCTTGAAACCCCGTTTCTGCGCCGATATAAGCGTCGGGCAATTTTCGGTTGGCGTCATTCAGTTTGACGGCCGTCGCAGCTGCGTCCATACCGGCTTGCAATGCGCCGAATTCCTTACGTTTGGTCGTAGCGTTTGTGATCAGCTCTTCGGTAGAATAAGCCGGTACGACCACGCGCAACAGGCTGGTGTCCATTGTTACGTCTGATTGTAATGGTTTGTTAATCAGGAAGTTAAAATAGGCTTGTACCGTATGTTGTTTGCTGCGCAGTTGGAAAATTTCATTTTCGGCTTTGCTGAGTTCGTAATCTGCGGTGGCTACGATTTCACGGGTGGCTACATTGTTTTTGACCAATGATTCATTGAAGCGTTTGAGTTCTGTCAGCACGGTTTGGGTGTTGGTCCAGATTTTTTCGGCTTCTAAACTTTGCAGGTATTGCAGGTAGGCTTCCGTGATTTGGTAGCGCAACTCGTGTTCATAAGCCGCTTTTTCAGCCGTTTTTGACTGAACGAGTTGCGTTTGAATCTCCTTGTTGTAGCGTAAGTCGGAGTTGAAAATAGGGTAGGCCACTTTTACCTTCGTTTCCTGGAAATTGTTTGGCAGGAAATTAATCGACTGGTTTTGAATTTGCGGGAAGGCTTTGCTCATGGTCAATTGGTTGAGCGTGCCGTACACCGGATTCAACAAATCGCCGATGGGTAAATCGATCTTACGACCGCCTGCCGCCATCGTGTAAGTGGCGCCGAATGTAACGGTCGGGGAGAACAGCGTTTTGGCCTGCCGAACGGCCTCCACGCTTTTTTTAACATCGAGGTTTTTTTGTTGCAGCGCAAGGTTGTTGCTCAGGCCGGTTTGGATATACGCTTCCAAAACAGGGGATTGGGCGGATAAACTGCCTACAATAAGCAGGTAAATAAGGGACAGGAGTAGATTTTTCATATCAAAAACAAGTTTCAAAAACTAAACGTCGTTCAGTTGGTGTTGCAAAAAAACGCAGGTCTGTCCTGCGCTTCAATCAGATTCTGCCGAATGGTCGTTTTAGTCCGATGAAAGGTGCAAATATCGGCGTCAAACGTTTCTATAAACTTTCGGCCATGCGGACAATCATGGCAAATGACTTGGCTGCCAATTCTAAGCGTTTTTCTTCCGGGTACATGCGCATACGCTCGCGTATGAACAAAGAGACCATCCCGTGCGCGTGGCACCACAGGGTGTAAGCGATGGTTTCGGCATCCGTGCTTTTGAAATAACGCTGGTCTATACAAGCCTGAACAGTGTCGACAAAAAACTTATGCGTAGCAATTCCAAGCAACCAACACTCTTGATTTTCAATGTGTTCCATTGGCGCACGGGTAATAAAAAGAAGGTCGTACAGGTCGGGATGCTTAAATCCGAAATCAATATATCGTCTGCCGAAATCAATCAAGCGCTGCCAGGGATCTTCTATTTGCATAGCAGGCAAAAGGTGCTCGCGTTTGGCGGCAGCGGCCTCGAACTGTAGCGCAAAATAGAGTTCGTTTTTATCTTTGAAGTACAGATATAGCGTTGCAGGACTATACTCAATAGCCTCAGCGATGTTGCGCATGTTGACGCCATCATAGCCTTTTTCCCTAAAAATCCTGAGCGCAGCTTTCAGAATCATGCTGCGCATCTCGGCTCTTTCTCGTTCTTTACGTTGTGATATTCCCATAGTTTTACTAAACGGTGCAAATATACTGAACGGCGTTCATTGTTTTTTGTTTAGCTTTAGTATTATTTTAATCAATTTCTTTTGGACATTGAGCCGGATTTTTAGGTGTCGTTACAGATAATAAAATTTAATTTGATTTTTTTAGCGATATTTGCTTTCCTATTTTGCCTTTATCCAATGAAAGCTGTAAAAATATGGCAAAACAGTCTTCCTCTTCTTTTGAGCAATATTTGACAGAACAAATAGCCCGGCTCAATGCAAACGCTTATGAGATACAATTAGGCGAACCGATCAACCTTTCGCCCGACGATTTTGAGTCACTGCTTGCCCGCATGCGCAGCTATCGAGATTTTTATCCCGGTATGAGTTTTTGGGTCGTGATTAATTTACGCGACAATGTAATCGTAGCCACTGAAGGGGCAGAAGATACCTTGGGCGTTAGCCTTCATACCCGCTTCGACCTTATTTTTTTGATTCAACCAGACTATGTGCCTACTTTTTTTCGCTGGGTACACGCCGGTTACGAATTGAGCATGAAAATCAGGGGAAGTATTTTGCCCATGCAAGCTTCATACCGTATGAGTATGCCGTTCCGACACAAAAACGGAGATTATTACTGGTATTCCATACATACGACGGTCACGCAGGTAGATGCGAATGGATATGTAATTTCCTACCTAAACACATACTACATGGAAGGTAAATGGTCGGAGCGTTCGCTAAAGCCTTTCGAAACATACTTGCAACTCAAAAACGAACCCGACTTGGATGTAGAGCAAAAATTATACGCGATCATGGCTCCATTTGTGATTGATGAGTTTACAAATTCCGAACTGGAGGTGATTACGTTATACGCTGCAGGTCAATCTGGTGAAAATGTAGCACAAAAAATCGGTTGGTCAAAGTATACACTTTATGAATATAATACGAACATCCTGAAAAAAGCAAGAAGAATTTTTCAATATGATTTCAGGACAGCAAAAGCATTTGCTAAGTTTTGTCTTGAAAAAGGATTTATTTACCCTCGCCAAAACGCTACCCCTAAGTAGGGGATTGTCGCATCAAAACCTCAAGCGTATATTTGCGAACGCAATTTTGTTATCGCCCGTTATTGCTTAATTTTGTTTCTGTATTGACAGCGGAAACCAAATGTATTAAGCGACTCATTCCTAAAAAATTGCGCTTCATTTCCACCCTGCGGTTTATATTGTTTTCGTGGCTACGGCGATCACAAATTCAAACACTCCAAATTAATTTTTTATCCGGTTGATTGTAAACTGTAATCGACACACGCTGATTTTTCGCGCTGATTTAATCCTTGATTTCGTAAATTTACTCATCCGGGTTTCTTCCTCAGACAAAGGGCTGCAATTTTGCGGCCCTTCGTTTTTTTACACGCCAAAGCCTCCGGCGACGGCGTGTACACGCCAAATTTTCGGCTATGGCGTGTACACGCGTAGCCCAATGTCATTGACTTAAGGATTTTGAAACCCTGAAAGGGTTGAACTTGAATGTGTTATGCAGAGGTTCAACCCTGTCAGGGTTGTAAAAACGCAATATCACTTACCCCGCATTTCATACGGGGTTACTCATGTTTAACCACTTCGTGGTTCTGTAACGATTTAGTCAATGACATTGATCCACAGCCTTCAGAGACCTCGTATTCCATGCCAATCGTAATTTACCTCCCTTTCAAATACCCTTCAAACCCCGCCAAATCCCTTGCATTTAAGCATTGCGCAGCCGTCAAACCTCCTTTTCGCGCTGCCAATACACCGTACTTTATATGATCGTACCCATCGCGGCTGTGCGCGTCCGGATTAATGGAGATCGGAATGCCCAAGCGCAGCGCCTCCGGAATAAGGCTCCAATCAAGGTCGAGGCGATACGGATTGGCGTTTAATTCGATGGCAACTTTGTGTTTTGCGCAGGCTTCAAAAATGCGTTCCCAATCAAGCGGGTACCCTTCGCGGCTGAGCAATAATCGTCCGGTCGGGTGCCCCAAAATGGTCGTAAACGGATTTTCGATGGCTCGTAGCACCCGTTCCGTAGCCTTTTCCTTGCTCATTTTAAGGTTGGAATGCACGGAAGCGATGATGAAATCAAATTTTTCCAGCAACGAATCTTCATAGTCAAGGGATCCGTCGTTCAGAATATCGCTTTCTACACCTTTGAATATACGGAACGGCGCCAATTCTTCATTCAAGCGATCAATTTCCTCCATTTGAGCCAAAATGCGCTCGGGTTTCAGGCCATTGGCATAAAAAGCGCTTTGGCTGTGGTCGGTGATGCCGATGTAGTCATAGCCGAGTTGTTTGGCGTAAGTACACATGCTGCGCAGGTCGTGCAGACCGTCGCTATAAGTGCTGTGTACGTGTAAAATGCCTTTGATGTCGCTTTCTTCAACAAGTTTTGGGAGGGCGCCTGCCTGCGCGCGTGCGAGGATGTCGGGTAAATCGCGTAGTTCAGGTTCGATGAAAGACAGGCCTGATTGTTCAAAAATCTCTTGCTCGGTTCCGGCTTTTTTGAAATCAACACCGGGACGAAGTTTTACAAATGCTTCGACAAAAGATTGTGGCCCGCTGTGTTCAAACAAAGCGGTTTCATAATCTTGCGGCGCGCATTGAATTAAGGTAAACGGCGTACCGTTTTCAAGTTTTAAGTTATAACGATCCGCGTTTTTGCTTTCCAAAACGATCGCCTCGCCGTCAAAAGCCGCATCCGGATCGCCCTCGTAACCCAACAGAATTTCAATACGCTCCACCACGGAACAGCGACGGCGCAATTCGCCTACCGGGGTCAATTTAGCGCCCGGAAGTTTGCCCGCCAAACGGCTAATGGCAAAATCCGCTTCTTCTTCCGCCACATTGTAGTGTAGTTTGTGGCGGCTTCTGAGGTAATATTCCAATTTGGATTTCAGGTCTTCCTGCGTTTTAAGCCCAAATCCCTTGTATTCCACCAAACGGTTTTCATTGCAGGCGTACCACAGCTCGCCTATAGATTCAATGCCCATTTCTTGCCAAACAAGGCGCACTTTTTTAGGCCCAAACCCGTTTACATCCAACATTTCAATCACGCCAGGCGGCGTTTGTGCGCGGTATTTTTCAAGGGCGCCCATTTTGCCGCCGCCAAGTAATTCGTGGATTTTTGCCGAAATAGCCGGCCCTACACCTTTAATTGCTTTAATTTCGGTATCCGACATGTCGATGATCGGATTTTCCACCTTGCGCAAATTCAGGTAAGCGTTGCGGTAAGAGCGGATTCTGAAATCGTCTTCTTCATGCAATTCCATGAGGCTGGCGAGTTCATCAAATGCGTAGGCAATTTCTTTGTTGGACATGGTAAAAAGTGCAGTTTGCTTGACGCCATAAAGGTAGGGAGATATTTTGCACGGAACCTTATAGACCTATTGCAGTGTTTTTTATTTTTCAGGGCGTACTTTTGCGGCTCTATCGAATTACCCTTCTTACGATGAATATTACACAACAACTACAGCAGGCGGTTAAACAAGCCGTTGAACAACTGTACGGCGCAGAAACGGAGGCAGTTAAAGTGCAGGTCAATGCCACGCCGCCTGAGTTTACGGGCGACTATTCGGTGGTGGTTTTTCCGTTTGTAAAAGCGGCCAAAAAAGCCCCGGACGCAACTGCGGCTGAGATCGGCGCTTTTCTGGAACAACACGTTGATACCGTACAAGGCTATAACGTGGTGAAAGGCTTTTTGAACCTTGAAATCGCGCCCGCATACTGGCAAAATTTTATGGAACAGGTGTTGTCTAACCCAACGTTCGGACGACAGCCGCGCAATGGCCGCAAGGTGATGGTAGAGTTTTCCTCGCCCAATACCAACAAACCGCTGCACCTGGGGCATATTCGGAACATCCTGCTGGGCTGGTCTTGCAGTCAAATATTGGATGCAGCCGGTTATAATGTAGTTAAAGTGCAGATTATCAATGACCGCGGTGTGGCGATTTGCAAAAGTATGTCGGCCTGGCTCAAATGGGGCGAAGGCAAAACGCCTGCTTCAACCGGCATCAAAAGCGACCATTTTGTAGGCGATTATTACGTGGAATTTGAGCGGGAATCGAAAAAAGAATACGAAGCCTGGCAAAATTCGGAAGCGGGCATTGCGATTTTTGAAGCAAAACACAAGCCGAATCAGGCAGCCAAGGACTTTTTTAAAGACTATAAAAACAAGTGGTTCAACGATCATTCCGTGCTCGGCGCCGATGTGCGGGAAATGCTCCTGAAATGGGAAAACCATGACCCCGAAACCCTGGCGCTTTGGCGGCAAATGAACGGCTGGGTGTACGAAGGTTTTGACCAAACCTACAGCGACTTGGGCGTTTCATTTGACAAATTGTACTACGAAAGCAACACCTATTTGCTTGGAAAAGATATTGTGGAAGACGGACTTGGTAAACAGGTCTTTTTTCGCAAAGAAGACGGTTCGGTTTGGGTTGACCTGACGGATGCCGGTTTTGACCAGAAAGTCGTGCTGCGGGCCGACGGTACTTCAGTGTACATCACCCAGGATTTGGGCACGGCCCGGATGCGTTACGAGGATTTCGGCGCGGAAAAAATGGTTTACGTGGTGGCCGACGAACAGAATTACCACTTCGATGTGTTGTTTGAAATCCTCAAACGCTTAGAAGAACCTTATGCGGCCGGGCTGTACCACCTGTCTTACGGCTTGGTGGAACTCCCGACAGGCCGGATGAAAACCCGTGAAGGCACCGTGGTAGACGCGGATGACCTGATTGCCGAAGTGCGGCGCTTAGCCCTCGAAGGCATCAAAGAACGGGGCGAAGACGGCGGCATCCAAACGGAAGCACAAGCGGTGGTGGCCGATAAAATTGGTATGGCCGCCCTTAAATACTTCATTATCAAGGTACACCCGCATAAAAAAATGATTTTCAATCCCGAAGAGTCCGTTGATTTACAAGGACAAACGGGGCCGTACATTCAATATAGTTATGTTCGGATCAACGGCCTCATGCAACGCGTCGCGCGCGAGGGCATTGATTTGTCGCCCGCTGCGGCATATTCGACTTTTGAGCCGCAGGAAAAAGAACTGCTGGTGGCTTTGCATGACTACCCGAATGTGTTGCAAAATGCGGCGGATAATTACGACCCATCCTTAGTGGCTAATTTCTGCTACGCATTGGCCAAGAGTTACCACAAATTCTGGCACGACCTCAGCGTATTCAATGCCGCCACGCCGGAAGCCCGCGCGTTCCGTTTGCAACTGAGCAAGGCCGTGGGTCAAACCCTGCAATCAGGCATGCGTTTATTGGGTATTGAAATGCCCGAACGGATGTAAAACAAGGGAACTTTCAAGGAAATTGACCTTGTTTTACCAAAAGATCATTACTTTGTAGTACAAATTTTAAAGTAACCCGGCATGAACACAGAAAAAATAACACCGAGCACCGAGCCGCTCAATTTTATTGAAGAAATTGTAGAGGCAGACCTCGCTTCCGGCAAATACGACAGCATTCTTACGCGTTTCCCGCCGGAACCAAATGGGTACCTGCACATCGGACACTCCAAAAGTATCTGCCTGAACTTTGGTCTGGCCCAAAAATACAACGGCAAAACCAACCTGCGTTTCGACGATACCAATCCGAGCACGGAAGAAACCGAGTATGTGGACGGCATCATTGCCGACGTGCGTTGGCTTGGTTTTGAACCGGCACAGATTTTATTCGCCTCCGATTATTTTGACCAACTGTACGAATGGGCGGTGAAATTAATCCGCGACGGTAAGGCTTATGTTGACTTTTCTACGCCTGAAGAAGTGGCCAAAATGAAAGGAACGCCTACCGAACCAGGCAAGCCAAGCGTGTACCGCGATACCACGCCGGAAGAAAACCTGGCGCAATTTGAGCGTATGAAAAACGGCGAGTACCCCGATGGGCACTGCACGCTGCGCGCCAAAATCGACCTGGCTGCGCCGAACATGCACCTGCGCGACCCTTACCTGTACCGCATCAAGCACGCGCATCACCACCGCACGGGCGATAAGTGGTGCATTTACCCGATGTACGACTGGGCGCATGGCCAAAGCGACAGCATTGAAAACATCACCCATTCTATTTGCACGCTTGAGTTTATCCCGCACCGCGCTTTATACGATTGGTGTATCGAACAATTGGGCATTTTTCCGTCCAAACAATATGAGTTTGCGCGCCTGAACCTGAATTACACCATCATGAGCAAGCGCAAATTGCTGCAATTGGTCAAAGAAAACTACGTGAACGGCTGGGACGATCCGCGTATGCCGACGATCACGGGCATGCGCAGGCGCGGGTACACGCCGGAGAGCATCCGCGAATTTGCCCGTCGAGTGGGTGTTGCAAAACGGGAAAACCTGATCGAGCTGTCTTTTTTGGAATTTTGCATTCGGGAAGACCTGAACAAACGCGCTTTGCGCCGTTTTGCGGTACTGCGCCCGCTGAAAGTGGTCGTGACAAATTTCCCGGAAGGCCAAACCGAATGGCTCGAAACAGAAAATAACCCGGAAGATCCCGAAGCAGGCAAGCGCGAAGTGCCGTTTACCCGCGAACTTTGGATCGAGCAGGATGACTTTATGGAAACCCCGCCACCCAAATATTTCCGCCTGACCGTTGGCAGCATGGTGCGCCTGAAATCGGCTTACATCATTAAATGTGAAAGCATTGAAAAGGATGCAGACGGCAATGTAACAGCCCTGCATTGCACGTATGTGCCGGAAAGTCGCTCAGGCCAGGATACGTCCGGCTTGAAAGTTCAAGGCGTGATTCACTGGCTTTCTGCCGAACATGCGCAGGAAGCGGAAGTGCGTTTGTATGATCGTTTGTTCCAGGTAGAAGACCCGGCCGCAGAGGAAGATTTCAAAAAAGCGATCAATCCGAACTCATTAGAAGTAATTGAAAATGCGCGTGTTGAACCGGCGCTTGCGGAGGCGACACAAGGTTCGTATTTCCAGTTTACACGCCTTGGGTATTTCTGCCCGGATCAGGACAGCACGGACGCTAAAAAAGTATTTAACCGTACCGTGACATTGAAAGAAACTTGGGCGAACGCGGGGAAAAAATAGTATTCGTAAGTATTTAACGCATTCTAAAATCCTGAAGGGATTTTATGTTTATAGATCAAGCTGGTTAACATTTCCCAATCCTGAAGGGATTGTATGTAAAAACGCTATAAAAACACATAAAATCCCTTCGGGATTTGGAAAAAAGGAACCTACAACGTTGCTATAAACATACAATCCCTTCGGAATTTTTTTGAGGGTAAAATAATTGCTAATATTTTTTAATATAGAGTAGGCACAAGAAAAAGTCCCCCTCCAAGCTTTCTCGGAGAAGGACGTCATCAAAACACGCTTCATTTATCTTGAGCCATTATAAAATGGCATTTTATCATATTTACTGGTGCAAATGTAAGGGTATTTTGGTAATTTACGTGTCAATATTTGAAAATGTTTACATTTTTTTTATTCGTATTTAAAAGGGCTTGATTTTCAAATATTGAAACAGTCATCTATGCACCAAACCTCCAATCTTGGATGCTACAAAGGTATGATTTATGTAAGAAAAAGCGGTAAGCCGAAGTAAGTTTTAACAAAAAATGCTAATTTCTTACATTTTCAAAATATATATTGTTATCACCAAGCTTCTTGCATCAAAAATGCAGTCTTTACGGAACTCTTCCCGAAATTTGCCCACTCGGAAACGCCCTGTTGTTTTGTTTGTTTAAGGAATGGGGGCTTACGTGTTTTACTGTGAGTACATAACATATTAAACCAATATTTTAAATGTCTTCCATACTGATTCGAAATGCCAAAATTGTAAACCGAGGAACGATCCGGGAAGCCGATTTATACATAAATGCCGGGCGCATTGAGCGGATTGCCGGCGCTATAGATATTTCCGCTGATCGGGAACTTGATGCAAAGGGCAAGCACGTACTGCCTGGCATCATTGACGATCAGGTACATTTTCGAGAGCCGGGCTTGACTTATAAAGCAACCATCGGCACCGAAAGCCGGGCAGCCGTGGCGGGCGGTGTGACCTCTTTTATGGAAATGCCCAATGTAAATCCGCCATCGCTTACGCAAGCCCTGCTGGAAGAAAAATACGCCATTGCCGCGCGCACTTCCTTGGCCAATTATTCTTTTTACGTCGGGGCTTCCAATGATAATTACGACGAGGTGATGCGCACAAATCCGAAAAATGTTTGCGGCATCAAAATTTTTATGGGCAGCAGTACTGGTAATATGCTGGTGGATGATGTTTCCGTTTTAGATCGCCTGTTTGCTGATGCGTCGTTGCTCATTGCAACGCATTGCGAGGATGAAGCCACCGTTCGCCACAACCTGGAATTTTATAAAAAACGCTACGGCAATCGCATGAGTGCGCGCATGCACCCACGCATACGAACTGCGGAAGCCTGTTTGCTTTCCTCCTCGATGGCGGTGAATCTGGCAAAAAAGCACAACACCCGCCTGCATATCCTGCACATCAGCACCGAAATTGAACTGGATTTGTTTGAGAACAACATCCCTTTAGCGGAAAAAAGGATCACTTCTGAAGTTTGCGTACACCATTTATACTTTTATGACACACATTACCGCCGCTTAGGCAACCAAATCAAGTGCAATCCCGCCATCAAAACCAAATCAGACCGCGATGCCTTATTGCCGGCATTATTGGATGATCGGCTCGATGTAGTGGCCACCGACCATGCGCCGCATACCTGGGAGGAAAAATCAAAACCTTTTCTGGAAGCGCCTTCCGGTTTGCCGCTGGTGCAGCACACGTTGAACATTATGCTTGGCTTTTACCAGGAAGGCCGCATTTCACTTGAAAAAATGGTGGAAAAAATGTGCCATGCACCGGCGATCGCATTTCAGGTACAAGACCGCGGATTCCTGGATGAAGGCGCTTGGGCTGATTTGTCTATTGTCGACATTGACGCTAAGGAAAAAGTCACGCCCGAAAATGTGTACTACAAATGCGGCTGGTCGCCGTTTATGGGCAAAACCTTGTATGGAAAAATTCAAAGTACGATTGTCAGCGGCCATTTGGCCTGGCACAACGGCGAATTTCACGAAAGTAAAATGGGGGAGCGATTGCTGTTTAGCCGGTAATATGACCGACTCACAATGATAATTCATATAATTCCGACTTAAACTTGCCGAAAAAGGTGGAAATTTGCGCTCAGTTAGTATAAACAACGTTTAACAATTTTACACATGAAAGAACTGAAGCAGTATCTGGAAGAAAATAAAGATCGCTTTTTAAATGAGTTACTTGACATATTGCGCATTCCTTCGGTGAGCGCTGACCCGGCATTCGCAGGAGATGTACGCAAAATGGCGGAGGCCACTGCCGAACACCTGCGCATGGTAGGAGTCGATCAGGTGGAAATTTTTGATACGCCCGGGCACCCGATTGTTTATGGTGAAAAGATCATAGATCCTAAAGCGCCAACCGTTTTGGTGTACGGCCACTATGATGTACAACCCGCCGACCCGCTTAATTTGTGGGACAGCCCGCCCTTTGAGCCGGTCATTAAAAAGACAAGCGAACACCCGGAAGGCGCTATTTTCGCACGCGGCTCCTGCGACGACAAAGGTCAGTTTTTTATGCACGTCAAGGCATTTGAAATGATGTCAAAAAATGACCAACTCCCTTGTAATGTGAAATTTATGATCGAAGGGGAGGAGGAAGTCGGCTCTAAAAACCTCGACAAATTCTGCAAAGACAATGCAGAAAAACTCGCTTGTGATGTGGTGCTGATTTCCGATACAGGTATTATTGACAATGAAACGCCGAGCCTGACGGTGGGCTTGCGTGGCCTGTGCTACATGGAAGTGGAAGTGACCGGCCCGAATCGCGACCTGCATTCCGGCGTGTATGGCGGCGCAGTGGCCAATCCGATTAATGTGCTTTGCCAGATGATTGCATCGCTGCATGACAAAAAACGCCATATTACGGTGGACGGATTTTACGACGATGTTGAAAAAGTAAGCGGCAAAGAGCGCAAAATGATGAATGAAGCGCCTTACGACGAAAAAGCCTACATGAAAGATTTAAAAGTAGGGGAGTTGATGGGCGAAAAAGGCTATACCACCATTGAACGCACCGGTATCCGTCCGACCCTTGATGTAAACGGTATTTGGGGCGGCTATATTGGCGAAGGCGCTAAAACCGTGTTGCCTTCACAGGCATTTGCCAAAATAAGTATGCGTTTGGTACCGAATCAGGATCCGAAGAAAATCGAAAAGTTATTTCAGAAGCATTTTGAAGGTTTGGCGCCTAAATCGGTAAAAGTAAAAGTAACGGCACACCACGGCGGTTATCCCGTCGTTATACCAACCAATTCAGTGGAGTACAAAGCGGCCGAAAAAGCCTTAGAAGCGACCTTTGGAAAAAAACCTTTGCCACAACGCGGTGGCGGCAGCATCCCGATTGTCGCCATGTTTGAAGGCGTACTCAATGCGCGTTCCGTGCTCATGGGATTCGGTCTTGATTCCGACGCAATCCATTCGCCCAATGAACATTATGGGGTGTTCAACTACTTCAAAGGCATTGAAACCATCCCGTACTTCTATCAGTATTATGCTGATATGAAAAAGAAAAAATAATTTACTCAATACACTTAAAACACATCTCAAATGATGAAAAAATCAATGTTGCTTTTTGTTTGCGCGGTAACGGCAATGAGCTTGTTTGCCCAAAAAAGTCCGGCTAAAATCGAGAAAAAAGCCATGACGCCAGGCGTAGAACTCAAAAACGCTGTTGACAGCGCGAACTATGCCTTCGGTATTGTGATGGGCACAAATGCTGGTCGCCAAATGGGCGCGGATTTGAATAAAGATGTTTTTGCGGCCGGATTGAACGCCTCACTCAGCGGCGAAGGCGCTAAAATGACGCCGGAAGAAGCCAATAAATACTTCAGCGAATACAACAAAGCACAGCAAGCCCGTGCCGTTGAGAAAAACAAAACGGAAGGCAAACGCTTCATGGATGAAAACAAAAAGCGTAAAGAAGTAACGACTACGGCAAGCGGCTTGCAATACGAAGTGCTGAAACACGGCACAGGCACGGTACACCCGACTGCTACCGACAAAGTGGAAGTACACTACCATGGCACCCTGCTTGACGGCACGGTGTTCGACAGCAGCGTTGATCGCGGCAAACCGATTGCTTTTGCCTTGAACGGCGTTATCAAGGGTTGGACGGAAGGCGTTCAGTTGATGGTGGAAGGCGACAAATTCAAGTTCTTTATTCCATCTGATCTGGCTTATGGAGATCGCGCGGCCGGCGCAAAAATCAAACCGGGATCAACCTTAGTTTTTGAGGTTGAATTGTTGAGAATCAATCCGAAAGACTAAAAATACTGCACATAGCCCATCTGAACCGGCATTCCAAACGCATTGACGCCCCAGATTACGCCCGCGTGATCGATGCTGTAATACATACCGTTTGGGAATTGGTAAATCCATGAAAATGCCGGGTTCAGAGCGGCGGTGCGGGCAGCTACCTGAATCGGTATGCGCGTCATCTGATTGACGACTACAATCTGGGAATTTTTCAGCACAAAATATGTATTTGGGTCGCCGTTGAAAAAACACTGTGCGAAATATTCTTGTGCAGGGTTATTCGGCGGTTGAAGGGGTGGGGGAATTTTATTTGGGATATTTTCAGGCGTTTCCGGTACGGACGGATGCACCGGCTGTTCAGCGCGTTTAAGGGCCTCCCGATTAATGTCCAGTAGCGCCGACCGAATGGCGTTAATTTCTTTGTCGTCGCCAAAACCGCCTAGGAACTTCTTATTATAGTCCGAAAAGCGGCTTTTTTGTAAGATCGTTTGGTCGAGCAGGTCGTACTGATCTGCCTGTTCCGAATATTCAATCAGAAGCCGGATGGCCTGCTCAATTTGATTATCGCCAATCAGTTCGCGAATACGCCGGGAATCTGGTTTCATGTTTGAATTTTGTTGGGGTAAAAATAAGCAGCAAGGGTTCATTACTTCTATTGGAATGGCTGAAATGTCTAAAATTATTGGAGATTCACGGTCTTAGCCCTTCATTTGATCAAAAAACAATATGAAACGTCCTTTAAGTAATTTGCATTTCCGGCTGCTGGCCATGGTCGTGATATATGTTATGTTAAAGTTTTTGGGCGGCTCCCTCGGCAATTTAGCCTTGTATCCGGTTACGCTGTTTGTCACGTTTTTGCATGAATTCGGTCATGCCTTGGCTGGTATTCTAACGGGGGGAACCGTGGAAGGAATGCGCATAAATCCGGATGGCAGTGGATTAACAAGGACTACTGGCGGTAGCCAAGGCATCATTTTAATGGGCGGTTATTTGGGCAGCGCAATTTTGGGAAACCTGCTGTTTTACATTGGGGCGCATAAACGCTCGATTACCCAAATGTCCTTGTATGCTGTGGCGATATGTATGGCATTTGCCGGCATCGTATGGTTCGAATCCATTGAGAGCACCACGATTTTGCTTGTTTTTGCTGCAAGTTTATTTCTGATTGCCAACAAAACCAACTGGGATCAGGATGTGTTGATGTTTTTGGGCCTGGCGGCGGTGTTGTATATTTTGCAGGATTTTAATGTAGGCCCCAAAAGCGATTTGGCGATGTATGAGCAGGTGGTGGGGATATTTCCGTATCAGGTTTGGATGTATGTGTGGTTGATTATCGTGATCCTGCTTTCCTACTCTAACTTGAAATCCATTTTGCAAAGACGTTAAACAGCGGAAAAACATGTTAAAGATCTCCCTCACCAAAGCCTCCCGCCTCATCTTCGGCTACATGCTGGCCGCCTTTACCTGGTGGGCCGTACAACTTTGGCAGGAAAACGACCGGGTGTATGAGGTGGAACGCGCCTTGTTGGAGATGAAATTTACAAAGAAAAACCAGGGTTTGAACGAAACCCAGTTTTTGCAAACATCTGAATATCAGGGGATTGAAGACCATTTGCATCGCCACAGGCGCATGATTATTGCCGAGGGACTTTTTTTTGCCGTCTGTTTGTTGGCCGGCCTTGGCATCATCAACCGCAGTGTGCGCCGTGAAATATCCCTAACGCGACAACGGCGCAATTTTATGCTGAGCATCACACATGAACTTAAGTCGCCCATTGCTTCCCTTCGCCTTTCGTTTGAAACCATCCTCAAGCGGGATTTGCAACGCCCGCAAGTAGAAAAACTCTGTTCCAATGGCCTGGCTGATGCCGGGCGCCTGCAAAATTTAGTGGAAAGCCTTTTGTTGGCAGCAAGACTTGAAGACAATTGGCGTCCGCTTATTGAACCCGTCGACCTGGGCGCTGTGGCCAAAGAATGCATCGCAACCTTGCAGCCTCGTTTCCCGAATGCACATTTCAAATTGCGTTTACCGGAACAATTGCCGCCGGTGCAGGCAGACAAATCCGGACTTACTTCGGTGATGCTCAACTTGTTGGAAAATGCAGCCAAATATGCCTCGGATCAACCTGAAATCGAATTTGTAGCCGAACGCTTACCAAACAAAACACGTATACAGATCATCGATAACGGTAAAGGGATCCCTGATTTGGAAAAAAACGCAATTTTTGACAAATTTTATCGAATCGGCAACGAAGAAACGCGCAAAAGCACTGGTACCGGTTTAGGGCTTTATATCGCGCAACAAGTTGTAAAAGCGCATCATGGCGTGCTAACCCTGTCTGATAACAAACCCAGCGGCGCCATTTTTACCATTGAGTTGTAATAAACTACCGAAAAAGTGCCTAAACGCCGCCGCAATAGATTTTGAGCAAATTATTTTGACCACTCAAAACCTATTACACAAAACCTATTGCTTTGGCGTTTAAAGCCTCGTAATTTTGCGCACAATGTACCTTTCCAATCAAGTTATGCTGAAATTAGCCCGACTCAACGGGCAACCTGAAATTTTCCATTCCATACAAGGCGAAGGCAAAAGTTTGGGCATACCGTCTATTTTTGTACGCACCAGCCTATGCAATTTGCACTGCGTATGGTGCGATACCGATTATACCTGGAATTGGATCGGCACAAGGTTTCCGCATGACAACGATGTGAAACCCGAATACCAGAAATTTGACAAGAAAAAATGGATCGCTCAATGTTCCGTGGAAGAGATCGCCCAACGCGTGGCGACATTCCCTTGCCACAATGTGATCCTTACCGGCGGCGAACCGATGCTTCAACAAGCCTCCTTGGCAGCACTGATGCACTCCTTACGCACGCGCACGGATGCGTACCGTTTTGAAATAGAAACAAATGGAACGATGGCGCCAATACCTGGTTTTGATGCGGCCATCGACCAATACAACGTATCGCCCAAATTAGAAAACAGCGGAAATACCAGAAAACTGCGGGAAAAACCAGCCGCTTATCGTTTTTTTGCGGAAAGTCCGAAAGCGAATTTTAAATTTGTCGTGGCAAAACAACATGACCTCGCAGAAGTGCTGGAACTCCAAAACCGCTACGGTATTGCAGCCGAAAAAATATGGTTGATGCCGGAAGGTCGCTCGCGCCAAACCCTGACCAAACGCCGACAATGGTTGGTGGAATTGTGTAAAATACATGGGTTTCGCTATTCTGACCGCCTGCATGTACAAATTTGGGGCAGCAAAAAAGGGGTTTAGTTTTTGTTGCCAATCACAACTAAAAATACAAAACAATGTCTATTCAATTGGAGCAGGCCAAAATAACGGCCGGAAAATTTGCCCGTCGCGCCCTGTGGATTCTGTCTATCGGGTTTGTACTTTTTTTAGGCGGGTATTATATGTACCGCACTTATACCATTAGTGAAGGAACACGTACCGGCACACTTTTCAAAATCTCCAAAAAAGGGGTTGTGTTTAAAACTTACGAAGGTCAGCTACACCTCGGCGGCAGCGCTGTGATGACCCAACAAAGTGTATGGGATTTTTCCGCTGCAAACGGAGACGTTTATAACACACTTCAAAATTATGAAGGCAAAATTGTAAAATGCCACTACAAACAGATGGTACACGCCTTCCCATGGCAAGGCGATACGAATTACATCGTGTATGAGGCTGAGGCTGTTACGCAATAGTTTCTAAAGGGCAACATCCCGGTACCGCCGAAAAACATTCCATCCGGCCAAACAAAAAATGACCGCGCCAATGGCTGTTAACTGCACGCCAAATGGATTGTCGGTGCTTTTCCCAAACAGCAATAAGGACGGAAAAATCAGGTTGGCCATAGAAATGCCGACTTTCATTACAAAGGCCCTAACCCCGAAAAACATACCGGATAATTGTCGACCGCTTTGCCGTTCCTCCTCTTGCACGACGTCGCCGACTAAGGCATTGGGTAAAATGCCAAATACAGCAAGCGGAAACGCCGACGCAATGGACAAGCCGTACAAAACCATCTCGCCTGAAATGTGCATAAACGGCACCAGCGCAAGGGCTGTGAATGTGCAGGCGAAAATCAGAAAGGCCGCCAGCATTAAAATCCGTTTGCTGACGCGCTTGGCCAGCATGTTGATGGGAATGTAAAACAAGAAACTGGTCAGGAAACTAATCAGTGAAAAAGTGGATGCATACTGAACTTCGAGGTGCAGCAACAGCGTCGTATAAAAACCAATGCCCAATTGTATAAAGTTGAGCGCCAACCAATACATCAAGTCGGATATTAAAAACCAGCGGAAGTTAAGGTTGCCAAATACAACCCGCAGCGCCTGCCAGATTTTATGCTCTGAGGGCGTTTGTTTAGCATATTTTTTTTCGTTCAGGAACAAGGCCGGCAGCAGCATAAATACAAGGGCGATGCCGTTGAGTACCAAAATTGCGTTTTGGAATGCCTGCGTCGGAGCTTGCCCGCTGTTGGTAAAGATTTTTTGAAGTTGAAACACCTGGGTTCCTATAATATACCCGAAAGCCCAGGCCACCGACAACAAGGTGCTGATCGTCATGCGCTCTTTGGCCGTATGTCCCAGTTCCGCAATTAAGGCGGTATAGGGTATGACAAAAAACGCAAAGAAGAAGTAGTACCCGGCAGTCATACCCAGCAACCACACAAAATTGCCGGCGCTTTCGGAAGCATCAATCGGGCAAAACACCAAAAATCCGCTCAAGGCAAACGGAATAGCGCCTGCCAACATAAACCAACGCCGTTTGCCAAGGCGGGATTCTTTCCGGTCGCTCCAATTGGCGATAAAAGGATCTATCACGGCGTCAAAAAATCGCCCGGCTGCGCTCACCATCCCGATCAACGTCAGGATACCCAAAATAGCGCCCTGATACACATAAGTTGGAAATGTCGTCGTTCCCTGATCCGGCGGCATGTAAAAGTAAATCAACAAGTTAGATACGCCGTAACTCGCCAGCGACCAACCGAGTTGGCCACAGGCATACAGGATCAACACACGCATGGGCGCCTTGAGCGGAAGTAAGCCTTGTACGGGCGTCGGAATTTCGATTCGTTTTGCTGTCATAAGCCGAACTGATCGGTGGTTTTCATGCGCACCGAATCTGGTAAGGCAAAAATGCGTTTTTATTCCCAAATTGGAACCAATCCGCGCAAACCCATGTCGACTATTTTTTCATTTGGGGTTACACCGTCGCCATAAAAATCAAGTTGGCCATTCGCATTGTCGTCAATCCACTCAAAACTTTTATTGATCGAGAAGGATAGCGTCACGACAATATCCGAGTTTTCGTTACCGGTGACGACCAAGGGCTTTGCAAATGCACCCGTCACGACACAAGAACCGGCGGGAATCGGGCTGGTGGCAAACAAGGGATTTACCACCGTGGTAGCGCCGGCCGGGGCTTCACCGAATGTCAGTTGGTTATATACATTATAAGGCGCAGTCAAATCGGTTTCAAATGCCCAAAAACCTTGTTTTTTATCTTCATTTATGGTCAAGGTTTTTTCGCGGGGCGTTACGCTTGAAATATATGTGTTGAACCCAACAAACGAAGCGACCGTACCTTTTTGGTTTTTAACGTCGCCTAAAACGGGTACTTTATTAATGTTGAAAGTCACATTGTAATTTTGGTAGGCCACGCTCGCGCGCACCCACGTGTAGGTGCCTGCGGGAATTCCTTTCAACGGCAGACTTAAAAAATGTTCGCCTGCGCCGGCTACTTTGGCCTGGTCAAAGTCGATGGCATTGTTGCCGCCTTTGGTGGTTTCTGCGGCTTTATACAAAATAGCGCCTTGCCCGAGCGGGGTTAAGGCATTGGGCGCCAGTTCGATATAATGCACGCTCATTTTTTTAAATTCGGGCGATTGCGCCGCGTGCCCGCTGGGAACTACGGAGGGTTGGCCGATATTGTTCAGGCGAACCTGATTTTCATCAAATTTGAATTGGAAATGAAGATTTGCTTCGGTGTTTGAAGTGGAAGGGTCTTTTTTACAGGCAGATGCCAGCATTACCATGAAAAAGAGCAGGAGAAATGACGGTTTGGCCATATTATTTCAATTCGCTGAATTCTTTGAAAAAAGTTTGTTTGATAATAAAACGTTTTGGGGTCGATTTACCCTACCGCTTTATTCGTACCGAAATTGGTATCAGATGAATAACGCGCTATACCCTGGAAAATTTCAAAGTTGAATTTTTTTAGGCAACAGGCAACCTTTTGTGAAGACACCCCGTATAGGGTGCAAAAAAAATTCTTATGAACAGAAAAGTTATGTTTTTAATGTTTTGCTGCGCAGTATCTTTTGTTCAAAAAAGCAGCGCGCAGTGGGTAGACAGAACCCCGGCAGATAATAACGGTTTATGGCAATTGGAGTTGCCCGACAATGACAGTTTGTACATCATCTCGTATGGTAGCGACCCCAGACTCCATCGAAGTTATGACGGCGGCCTGAGCTGGAAAACCGTTTCAACGCCTGCTGTTTTGAGTGATCCGATAATTTACCACTATTTGGTAAAACCCGGCATCGCTTTTTTAGATGGAAAAACCGGATACATGTACGGCGCTTACTTGGTCAATGGCGGTGTTTTTTTAAACGGAACGGAGGCTACCTGGATCGCCCGCACAATGGATGGCGGCGAAACCTGGACAGATCTTGATCCCATTTTGCCCGACTCCGGATTTGCGGTGCCCGGCATGATTAAGTTCTTTACGCCGACGCGTGGGGTTGCGCTGCTGACCAGCGGCTTTGGCCTTTCGTATGTAAAAACAACAAATGACGGCGGACTAAGCTGGCAAAGCCATGAAAATGTGCCCGTTTCAACCATTGACGCCAAGATCAAACCCGACGGAACCGGTGTCTTACTGTCTTACAACATTTCAGATTTTCTTGGGGATCCTGTCTTATATAAAACGGCAGATTTTGGCAAACATTGGACGCTTGCTGGACCAATCGCCCAAACAGCCCCTTTTCTTGATTTACAGCAGGGTATGTTTTATAATTTTCGCTATTTTCATAATGCCAATGATGGGTTCCAAATCACATCCACCGGCGCCGATCCGAATAATTATACCTGGCATCTTTCGCGCACGCAGGACGGTGGCTTTAACTGGTTGGATTCTGAGTTAGACTGGCAAGACGGCGGGATTTCGGATTTCAAGATGCGCGGATCGGTGGCTTGGGTGATGGGCACGCGCAAACTTTACCGGCGCGCGGCTTTGACTGCGGATGTTACGCCTGCAAATGGTATTGGCCAGGTATCGGTTTTCCCAAATCCTGTAGGAGAAAATGGGCGTTTGGGTTTGCTAATTCCCGGCGAACTTACGGGAGAATTTGACGTACAAATAACGGCGGCCGACGGACGATATACCATGCAACGAGTCGCACTGTTTGAATCCGGTGTAGCCATGATGGATTGTTCGGATCTGCCGCGTGGCTGTTATTTTTTACGGATTTTACTGGGACAAAACACCCTTGGAATTGCTAAGTTCATTCGTTAATTGACATAAAAATAATAAATTATGAATAAAAATAATTTAGTTTTGATTGCGTGTCTATCGCTGTCATTTCTATCCGAAATCCGTGCGCAGTGGACGGAACTGCCCGCTCCCGACACCTTTATGTGGCAATTAAGTTTGCCTGCAAAAGACAGCGCTTACGTAATATCCATTGGGGCGGTTTATAAATTGCACCGAAGTTTTGACGGCGGAAATACCTGGAACACGGTTCCGCTTCCCGACGCCTTATTTGATACGACAGAATATCGCAACCTTTCAGGAATGGCGTTTGCTGACGGCAAAACCGGCATTTTATTTGGAAGCCGACAGGTAAACGGCGGTGTCTACGGCGGTGGCGCCGAGGGAACATGGATGGCGCGCACCACAGACGGCGGGGAAAGCTGGATGACCTATTTGCCCGCATTGCCCGATTCAGGACTTGCGACGCCTGATAATATGCGCTTTTTTGACACTAAGCACGGTGTGCTTTTTATGACAAGTGGTTACGGTTTTTCCTGGATTAAAACGACACAGGATGCGGGCTTGACCTGGCAGGATCAACAACCGGAGCCTTTACTTGCGCTCAATGTTCATACAAAGCCTGATGGATCAGGCGCTTTACATACCTACGACTTCGGCGATTTTTTCGGACCAAAACTGCTGTACACAACGAGTGACTTCGGCGCGCATTGGTCTTATGATGCCGCTGTTTCAAATTCGGCTCCTTTCCCCGAATCGCAGCAAGGTTTGGGTTGCAACAATATTTACATGATAAATGCAAACGAGGGGTTTCAATTTTCAAGCACAGAACAAGGTACGAATAATCGTGCCTGGCATGTTGCGCGCACCCAGGACGGCGGTTTTACCTGGTCGACGCCCGAACTGATCTGGCAGGACTATGGGTTCAGCGCATTTGAAATAAAAGAATCGGTGGCATGGGTATTAGGGCAACGTCATCTTTATAAACGCACAGCCTTGAGCGCGGAAAATACGCCTGAAAAAGAACCGATGCAAATGACGGTTTCTCCCAACCCGATTGGAGTTGAAGATGAAATCAGCATTCATATACCGCGTGAAATTTCAGGCAAAATGACCCTCCAGGTATTGAATTCGGATGGCCGTCTTGAACTACGCCGGGAAATTTATGTTGAGGCAGGTAAAGCGGATATTCGTTTGGAGCATCTTTGTAAAGGATTCTTTGTTGTTAAATTAATCAATGATCGTGAAGTATTGGGTATTGCAAAAATCGTAATCCCCTAACAATCCATAACATGATACAAACCGAAGAACAGCGCCTGATTGATGGAT
Organism: Bacteroidota bacterium; assembly: GCA_037130425.1. GTDB lineage: Bacteria > Bacteroidota > Bacteroidia > Chitinophagales > Saprospiraceae > M3007. The sequence continues at coordinate 1,922 of JBAXTB010000038.1, read as the reverse complement.
GCCGCCGGCTCGACCGACGCGCACAGGAGCGGCTATTCGGTTTGTATCACAATTATGTGCTGAGCATTGCCAGCCGTTATGCCGATTCGGAAGCGCAGGCGCGCGATATTTTGCAGGACGCCTTTGTAAAAATGTTTCGGCAATTGGATCAATATAACGATCAAAGCGCCTTCAAATGGTGGCTTCGGCGTATTGTAATTAATACGGCGATAGATCATTGGAGAAGCAGAATGCAGAATCCGGTAAGGGCTGATGTTGCTTCAAATGAAACTATGTACGCCGGCATTGAACCGGAAGCATTGGATCAATTGAACACGGAGGATTTGCTAAAACTCGTGCAGCAACTTCCGGATTCTTACCGGATTGTATTCAGTTTGCACGTAGTAGAAGGTTTTACCCACGAAGAAATTGCGGAGCGTCTGGGAATTACGGTGGGTAGTTCCAAGTCAAATCTGTTTAAAGCCAAAGCGCGTTTACAGGTTTGGATTAAAGAATATAGTTTGTAGTACCAAATGCAATTCAATTATGAGTATGCCTGAACAGGATGATTTCTTCCGCCGACTTGGTAAAAAACTTGACACAGAGCTGCCTTTCGAGCAGTTGCCGGAGGAGTGGGCAAACGTATCGGCTCAAATACCGGGGAAACCGGCGCGCAGAAAATCTATATGGTGGTGGCTACTATTTTTATTGCTGTTGGGCAGTAACCTTGCCTGGTATGCTTCCAATCAACAACTTCGGTATAAACTGCGCGAAACGACCGAGGCACTTGTCGCGACACAGCATATAAATGAAACGAACCAACCGGCAAACGCTTCCATTTCAAAAGCAGGATTCATCACTGAAACACCGGAAAACCAGCCGGGCATCCATGAAGGAGCACCCAAACGCATAAAATCCACCGCATCTAATTTGGGGCTAAAACACCAGTTACTTGATCCTGTGCAATCTACTTCAGATACTTCAATTGTAAAAAACACACCTATACAATCAAATGATAGCGTGTTACTTACGAGAAACAGCACACTCAAAAATCTGCTATTCACAATTCCTTCAAAGCAATTTTTTTTTAAAACAAATTCCAGCCTCTATCTGGTTCGCGTACCGTACAATGCTCCGGCAATTACGGTTCAAAAAGCAATGAACCGCCCCGGTAAATGGCAACTAAGTCCATCGGTGGGTTATACTTTTTTGAAAACGGATAGCCTTCCAAGTACCAGGGGCACAGAATTGGGCCTGAATGTAGCGCGCCGTTTACTTGGCGATTTTTCTGTCGTGCTGGGCGTTTCACATCGTTCCTGGCAATTTGGCCTGGATCATCCCGAACCTGGCCTGATTGACGCAAAGGATTCGAGTTGTCCCTATTGTCCCCTTGACACCATCTTGGTGGCGCGTAAACAGTGGTCGACAAACGTTTCCCTCATGTATGAAAAAGAGATCACAAAACGTTTGGCTGTTCAGTTGGGTATAGGTTGGACGTATGTGCCGCGTTTTAATCAGACCGTCACGTATCGCTACATTCCGGTGTATGGCGGATCGAACTTGACGGTGACTGAGCGGAATATTCCAGTACCCGCCCATAGCCTTGCGCATGTACGTGCGAGCTTCGTTTTTCCGGCCAATGCTAAGGTCGCAGGATTCCTGGGAGCACAGTACGATGTTCCGTTGAAGACGGGAACAGTAGGCTGGTGGTCCTTACAAGCCGGGTGGCGGATCGCATTATAATTAACATTTTATTGCTTTTTTTCCTGGCCGCTAATAATGCCGACTGGTTCAGCCGGATTATCCGGTGCATCGCTGGGCACTTCCGACGGGTTGGGCAGCGTGTCGCGCGGAACCGCCGGTCGAGAAGCCTGAATTTTAGCTTCTGCCCTGTTTTTCAATACTTTATCAATTAAATTCGCATTGGCCATTTTTTCCTCAAG
>JBAXTB010000379.1:0-5540 GCA_037130425.1 Bacteroidota bacterium | reverse complement strand
ATGCCAGCGTAAATCTTAACGCGGCGGGCGCTGCTTCTATCACCACCGCAGATGTGTTCCAAAGCGGTTCCGACAACTGCGGCACGGTAAACCAGGTTTCAGTTACCCCGAACAGTTTCACCTGCGCAAACACCGGCCCGAACACGGTAACGTTTACGGCCAACGACGGCAAAGGCAACACAGCTACCTGCTCCGCCACGGTTACGGTGTCTGACGTAACGCCGCCAAGCGTAACTTGTAAAAACGCTTCCGTAAATCTGAATGCTGCGGGTTCAGCCTCCATCACAACGGCAGATGTCTTCCAAAGCGGTTCCGACAACTGCGGCGTGGTAAACCAGGTTTCGGTTACACCAAACACTTTCACTTGCGCAAACACTGGCCCGAACACCGTAACCTTTACGGCCAACGACGGCAAAGGCAACACGGCCACCTGCTCCGCCACAGTAACGGTATCCGACGTAACGCCGCCGACGGTTGTTTGTAAAAACGCCACCGTAAACCTCAGCGCAGCGGGTACGGTAAGCATCACAACTGCCACGGTATTCCAAAGCGGTTCGGATAATTGCGGCACGGTAAACCAGGTTTCCGTAACGCCGAACAGTTTCACCTGCGCCAATACCGGCCCGAACACCGTTACACTTGCCGTAAATGACGGCAAAGGCAACAACAACACTTGCACAGCCACGGTCACGGTAGCCGACGTAACACCGCCAAGCGTAACGTGTAAAAACGCCAGTGTAAACCTGAATGCTGCGGGTGCGGCTTCTATCACCACCGCAGATGTATTCCAAAGCGGTTCGGATAACTGCGGCGTTGTAAACCAGGTTTCGGTGACGCCGAACAGTTTCACCTGCGCGAATACCGGCGCGAACACCGTTACGCTTACCGTAAATGACGGCAAAGGCAACAACAACACTTGCACCGCTACTGTAACGGTATCTGACGTTACGCCGCCAACGGTTGTTTGTAAAAACGCCACTGTAAACCTGAATGCAGCAGGTACCGCTTCAATCACTACGGCTGATGTATTCCAAAGCGGTTCGGATAACTGCGGTACGGTGAATCAAGTTTCGGTTACGCCAAATAGTTTCACCTGCGCCAACACCGGCCCGAACACGGTTACGCTTACGGTAAATGATGGTAAGGGCAACAACAATACTTGCACTGCTACCGTTACGGTTGTTGATAACATCGCGCCAAAAATGATTTGTCAACCGGCTACCATCCAACTCAATGCAGCCGGCCAGGCAAGTTTGACGCCGGCACAAGTAAACGGCGGCAGTTTCGACAATTGCAGCATTTCTAATTTGTCAGTCACGCCAAACACGTTTACCTGCGCGAACCAGGGCACTAACACCGTTACCCTAACCGGTACAGATCCAAGCAACAATAGTTCCACTTGTACGGCTGTCGTAACCGTGGTAGATTTGATTGCACCGGTGGCAGTTTGTAAAGCGGCTTCGGTAGTATTGGGCTCAAACGGCACGTTTACCATCCCGGCTTCCCTGATAAACAACGGCAGCAGCGATAACTGTAGTTTCAACCTGAGCGTGCTCCCGGCAGTCGTGACCTGCGCGAACATCGGCATCACCACGGTAACGCTTAAGGCAACCGATGGAAACGGCAATACCTCCACTTGCACCGCCCAGGTAACCGTGCGCGACGTAACCGGCCCGAATGCCCTGTGTAAAAACCCAACGGTTTACCTGAACGACGAAGGCCACGTAACCATTACCGCCGCCGACGTAGACAACGGCAGCAATGACCCTTGCGGTATTTTGTCGAGAACGATCAATTTCACGCAATTCAATTGCAGCAACATCGCTACGCCGACGGTTGTTACGTTGACGGTGAAAGATATTTACAACAACACCAGCACCTGCTTGTCGAATGTAATCGTGAAGGATAACCTGGCTCCGACGGCAGTTTGTCAGAATGCTACGGTGTCGCTCAATGCTGCCGGCAAGGTGACGGTGTACGGTGCGAACTTAGCCAATAATAGTTTTGACAACTGCTCTGTATATTCTTACACGCCGATTGCCAAAATCTACACAACGGCCAACCTTGGCCCCAACAACCTGACGATTACGGTGAAAGACTGGAGCGGCAACCCCGCCACCTGCGTATCGGTGGTTACGGTCATGCCTTACAACAGCTCTATTACAAACGACGACCGCAGCAACCAGGCTGAAAATACCGGATTGGATCTGCGTTTATATCCTAACCCAACGGCAGGCGAAGCGGTATTGGCCTTCGAACTGCCTGAAAATCAGGACTATAACCTGCAAGTAACGGATATGACAGGCCGCGTTATTATGCGTCAAAAACAAGACGGCGTACAAGGCGAAAATAACACCCTGCTGGAATCAAACAACTGGCCGGGCGGCGTTTACCTGATTCGCATTGAATCGGGTGGGGTGCAGGCACAGAAACGTTTGGTGGTGGTTGGTAAGTAGGATTTTTAGAAAGGAATAATAAAAAGAGCCGCTCCGAGTGTTTCGGGGCGGCTTTTTCATTGAATGCGTATCAAACAAGAAATTATCGCGTGCGTCAAACGCATTTTGATTTGGTTTTTAGCCTTAAAAGCGATATATAAAAGCATTTATTTAGGTCTAAAACCTAAATGTGTAAAATTTGTTCAGTATTTAAAACAAAAAGTATATTTGATTTGGATCAAAGATTCTATCTTTGTTCGAAAGGTAAATCGAAATGGTCTATTATAGAAACGGGCATGGTTCAAAGTTATTTGCTGAATTCTTTGCAGGAATTGGGTTAATGCGTTTGGGCTTGGAAAAAGCAGGGTGGGAAATTGCGTTTGCGAACGACATTTACACGACTAAAGAGAATATAAAATAAATTTCAACCAATAAACGATGTCCATGCCATCCCCACGCAAGATTGCCATTTTAATGGGACTTTACCTTTCAAAGTTTGATGAAAAGGGTATAAAGGCATTAGGTTTTAAGGGATCGGTAGAAGCATTTAATACTTTGGGATATGCAATAGGTGCTAAGCCGGCCTCAATCAAAAATTATCGCGACGAGTTTGACCCTTACTTCAATAACCCAAGAAAAGGTTGGCATAACAGATCGCTTCGTGAACATTGCAAGTTAGTTTTAGAAGAATATCAAACACTTGATTTTGAGGCGTTTACAGAGTTGATAAAAAGTGTTCTCTTTGAAAATTATACAGTTGAAAAATTTATAAACTCACTTGTTCAAAAAGATTATGCTGAAACAGTAGCCAAAAGGCTCATAACGGGGAAAGCCGCCGAAGAATTTTTTCGTGAAAACTATTCCTATGTACCTCAATTTGAAGACTTCACATTAAAAGATACGACACTTTTAGCCTGTGGATTTGATTTCAAACTTGAAAGAAACAGCGATTACTACTGTGTAGAAGTAAAAGGGCTACAAAGCAAATCGGGCACCATAACTTTTACAGAAAAGGAATTTTCTGTGGCTGAAAAATTAAGTGATTCTTTTGCCCTTTATGTTGTAACCAATTTTGCTGAAAAGCCTACACCAAAGATAATTTTCAATCCCTTGAAATCAACACTTAGGTTTGTAAAAACTGAAAAATTAGTTAGCCAAATAAGTTTTTCTGCTACCTTTTAACATCATTGCTATGCAATCCTTTGAAGATGATTTTGAAAACTTTTGGTTGACTATTGAGCCTGAAATTGAGGATGTAGATGATTTCCTTAGGACTTCCTTGCTCATTTTAGAAATACTAAAATCTGAGAGCAGTTTTGATTTCAATAAGTTTTATGATGAATCTGGTGAAGTTAAATCGTATTATGAACTTTGTAAGCTCAAAAAAATCCGCTTCCGATTTGACCCAAATCTTGCGACATGGCATATTATCCACAACCTTTTGGAAGATGCTAAAAACGAAGGCAAGATTAGATACGTGGCCCAACACTTGGTAGGAGCTAAGTTGCAGCTAAGATTCCCGGATGAAACCATTTCCAATGAATCGGCAAGTACAGCAGATAGACCTACTAATCGTTCAGGGGATTTTACGATAGGTAACACAGTGTTTCATGTGACTGTTGCGCCGATGGAAGGTGTTTACATAAAATGTCAAGAGAATCTTAACGATGGCCTAAAAGTATATTTGATTGTACCGGACGGAAAACTTGCCGCCGCTCGCCAATTAGCCGACCAATATTGTAATGGACAAATTGCAGTTGAATCCCTTGAATCATTCGTTTCGCAAAACATTGAAGAAATAAGCGTCTTTGCCTCTGATAAATTGAAGCACAGCATTGTTCGCCTTGTTAAACTTTACAATGAAAGGGTAAACGCTGTCGAGGTAGACAAATCCCTTATGATTGAGCTCCCTTCCAACTTGGAAAAATACAATGGCTGACGTCTTCCCACCGGAAAAGCGCAGTGAGATCATGCGCAAAGTCAAGTCCAAGCGCAATGAATCAACGGAAATGCGTTTGATTACTTTTTTTAAGGCCAATAAGATAAAAGGCTGGAGACGTAACTATCCCCTTCCTGGAAAACCGGACTTTGTATTCCCAAAATTAAAAATTGCCATTTTTGCCGATGGGTGTTTCTGGCATGGTCATGATTGCCGGAATACTCGCCCGGAGCAAAACAAAGATTATTGGGCAAAAAAGAGGGAGCGGAACGTTAGGAGAGACCTTGAAGTGACTGAAACCCTTAGTTGTAAAGGTTGGAACGTTGTGCGGATATGGGAATGTGAAATTAAGAAGGTCCGTTTCGAAGAAAAATTAAACACACTGTACTAATCCAACACAACATGGAATCCATCCTTATCAAAACAGTCTCCCTCAACGAAATCGCCCTCCTGCAACAAATCGGCAGGCAAACCTTTTTTGAAACATTTGCTGCGCACAACTCCGCAGAAAACATGAAAAAATACCTGGAGGAAGGATTTTCATTGGAGAAACTGACATCCGAACTGCAAGATGAAAACGCCGCTTTTTACTTCGCCTGGCTCGACGATCAAGTGATTGGTTATCTGAAACTGAACTTTGGCGCTTCCCAAACCGAATTGAAAGACGACAAAGCGCTTGAAATCGAACGGATTTATGTTTTAAAGGAATTTCACGGGAAAAAAGTGGGGCAACTCCTGTATGAAAAGGCTATTCAGGTGGCCGAACAAGCAAACGCCGCTTATGTATGGTTGGGCGTTTGGGAAGAAAACCCAAGGGCCATTCGTTTTTACCAGAAAAACGGTTTCGTAGCGTTTGATAAACATATTTTTAGGTTAGGGGATGAGGAGCAGACGGATATTATGATGAAGTTGGAACTGAAAAAATAAAAGTAATGGCAAGAAGAAAGGCGATCTCAACGCACTAAAGTAACATCGCCGGTAAACAATTCGACAACGCCGTCAATAAATTCAATTTCGGCAACCCAAACAAATACAGCCGGATTAAGGGGCTGCCCCCTGAATGTTCCATCCCAGCCGACTTCCGGAACGTTGGGTTGTATATCCCTGAAATCTGCGACCGCTTCTCCCCATCGGTCGAAAATCTGAAGGCTCCTGATTTTATGCAC
>JBAXTB010000378.1:0-5554 GCA_037130425.1 Bacteroidota bacterium | reverse complement strand
CCGGCATAATCTGTTTCAAAAAGGTTGTTGTTGGCGTCTTCCAAATATTCAACAAGGCTGATCGGGCTGATTTTGCCTTTTTCGACCATGTCTTTTACCTTTTTTGCACTGTATTTTTCAGGAAACTGGTATTTCTTCAGGTATTCCGATATTTTTTCATCTGGCAATTTTAAAAAATCAGCCACAGAAATCGTTCTCAGTTGGTCTTTTGTAATGCCGCTTGCCTTGGCGCCTTCCTTCGCTGGCAATGGGGTTTGGTTGTCAATAGAAGCGTACAAAATCGTTTTTCCCGCTTTGCGTCCTGCCGCCAATCCAATTCGACCTGCATAAGCGCCGTCAGGAAATCCGCTTTCTTGAGCGCTTATTTTTTGCCAGGTTTCGCCTTGATCCGTGCTTTTCCATATTGCGGAACCATAACCTGCGCCCGAAAAATTCCAGGCCCGGCGTTCGCGTTGCCAGGTGCTTGCGTACATAATTTGGCGATCAGAAGGGTCTTGAATCAGGTCAATAGCGCCGGAGTTTTCATCCACAAACAGGACGCGTTTCCAGTTTTTACCGCCATCCGTGGTTTTATACACCCCGCGTTCGGCATTTGGAGAATACAAATGCCCCAAAACGGCCACCCAAAGCACGTCCGGGTTTTCGGGATCAAGTAAAATGCGCGCGATATGGTGGCTTTCGGGCAAGCCCCGATTTTCCCAGGTTTTGCCGCCGTCGGCGCTGCGGTAAATACCGGTGCCGGCGTAGGACGAGCGGCTGCTGTTGGCTTCTCCGGTACCCACCCAAATAACATTTCTGCGCCAATCAACGGCAATATCGCCGATGGTCATGGAGGCTTCGTGGTCAAACAAAGGCTTGAAAGAAGTGCCGTTGCTTTCCGTAAACCACAAACCGCCGGAAGCATACGCCACATAAAAACGAGTCGGGTCGGCGGGATCAACATCTACATCTGTTACGCGGCAGGAAAAAATGGACGGGCCGATGCTTTCCGGTTCGAGCGTTTTAAAAATGCTGTTTTCTGCTTGGGATTTATGGGTTTCAAAGCCTTTTAGTCGAAGTTCGGCGGGCGTGGGGTTTGTTTGCGCGCTCGTGTGCGTAGCGCAGGCGAGGGAAACGAAAAGGGAAAAAATGATTCTTGTGCTGTTCATGCAATATGTTTGCGTGGTCTGTCTTATTCTGTTTTGGGCGTTTAAGTCGGATGGCGGAATTTATTCCGCCTATAAGAAACCCGCCTAAATAGTTAATATTCAAGGGTTTATTTTTAGGCGGAATAAATTCCGCCGTCCAGGGCGAGGCCGGTTTCAATCAGTTCCCGAATATTCGGGTAAATATCAGGCGTATTTGCAAGCCAGGATTTAGGTTCTACCCAGCGAATTTCCATAATGTCTTCTTCGGTTTGAGGAATCAGATCAAAATCCGTGGTGCGCATGTAGTACCACCATGTTTTTTTAAGAATTCGTTGTTCTTTTTGGATAAACGTATGGTAGGTGTGGCACAAAAAAGCACCGAGGGTCACATGCACCAAACCCGTTTCTTCCTGCACCTCGCGCACAGCCGCGATTTCCGGCGTTTCTCCCGGATCAATTTTCCCTTTTGGCATATCCCAGGAACCGCGACGATAGAACACCAACAATTCGTTCTGGGGGTTTAAAACATAGCCGCCGGCCGCTTCCTGTATTTTAAAACAGGATTTAAAATCATTCCAAAGAAGCTCTACATCCTCGTACCAAAGCACAATTGCCGTCATATTTTGCTTGTCGAGCAAATCGAGGTACTGCTTTAACATCTTTTTTTTACCCGTATATCGCGTATTTAAAGTGTTATTATTCAATTGATAGGGTGATTCTACAGCTTCTTGGCGATCGCAAAGAAAAACTGGTGTACCGTTTATATAGATTTTATACTTTTGCCTTTCCATAAGGAATTAATTTTGAGGCGAAAATAAGGGTTGCCCTCACAAACGCTTCTATTTTCTCAATCCTCTTTTAAAGTATTGTTTGCGTACCTCCCTTTTCATGCACCACGCCGAAGCAGTAGCCCGTCGTCTTTTAGACATCAAAGCCGTAAAACTTAGTCCGGATGAGCCTTTTACCTGGGCGTCAGGCATCTTGTCTCCTATCTATTGCGACAATCGTGTTGCGCTCTCCTACCCTGCCGTTCGAAGTTTTTTAATTGATTGTATGGTGGAGCAGTCTGCCGAATTTGGCACATTTGATGTGATTGCAGGCGTGGCAACAGCCGGCATCCCGCACGGCGCCTTGTTGGCCGACCGTTTGGAAAAACCATTTATTTATGTGCGTTCGAGCGCGAAGGATCACGGTCGGAAAAATATGATTGAAGGCGAACTAAGTGCCGGAGCGCGTGTTTTGGTCATTGAAGACCTCATCAGCACAGGCGGTAGTTGCCTGAAAGCCGTAGATGCTTTGCAAGATGCCGGCGCTACCATTGCGGGCGTTTTGGCTATTTTTCAATATGGATTTCCGAAAGCAGATCATTTATTTGCGGAGAAGCAAATTATGTTTCAAACATTGACGAATTACGATATTTTGGTACAAGAAGCCGTAAATAGCGGCTATATTGCGCCGATAGCATTAGAAAACTTAAAAAAATGGCGTGAAAATCCGGAAGGCTGGGGCGCGCTTTATGCCTAAAATCTGATAGGAATCACCCCACCTCAACGATACCCAATTAAATATTTAATCAATGCAAATTATCACACAAGAATCGGAATCCTTCCTTCGCAGGTATTTGAATAATGCCAGCCCTACCGGATTTGAATCGTCCGGACAAAAACTTTGGCTTGATTATATCAGTCCGTACATAGATGAATGTCAACTGGATAATTATGGCACCGCTTACGGTATTATTAATCCGGGTCAGGATTTCAAAGTGGTCATTGAAGGCCATGCGGATGAAATTTCCTGGTTTGTGAATTATATTACTGACGACGGTTTTATTCACGTAATTCGCAACGGCGGCAGCGATTTTATGATTGCGCCTTCCATGCGCGTGTGGATACACCTGCGCAAAGGCGGAAAGGTTGAAGGCGTATTCGGCTGGCCCGCCATCCATACCCGCACGGATAAAGATTCTAATATTGCACCCACCCTTGATAATATTACCATCGACGTGGGCGCAAAAGACCGCGAAGAGGTAAATAACATGGGTATCCACGTAGGCTGTGTGGTGACGTTTCAGGATGAATTTACGATGCTGAACAACCGTTTTTACACTGGCCGGGCTTTGGACAACCGGATGGGCGGATTTTGCATTGCGGAAGTGGCGCGTTTGCTGAAAGAAAATAAGATCAAATTGCCTTACTCCCTGTATGTGGTTAATTCAGTGCAGGAAGAAGTTGGTTTGCGCGGCGCAGAAATGGTCACACAATCCATTAAACCGAATGTCGCAATCGTCACGGACGTCACGCATGACACGCATACGCCGATGATTAGCATGAAAAAACACGGGGATGTGCGCGCTGGTTACGGCCCTTCTGTGACGTATGCGCCGGCGGTACACAACAAATTGCTGGATCTGATTATTGACACTGCTGAATCCAAGGAAATTCCGTTTCAGCGGGAGGCATCTTCGCGCACAACCGGCACTGATACGGATGCGTTTGCCTATTCAAACGGCGGCGTACCATCGGTTTTGATTTCATTGCCGCTGCGCTATATGCACACAACGGTGGAAATGGCGCATAAAGACGACGTAAACAACCTGATTCGGTTGATTTATGAAAGCCTGCAAAAGATTGAAGCCAACCACGACTTTAAGTATTTTAAACCTTAACCAGGAACTCCGCCCATGGAATTCGCTGTCTGTCAAGTAAGTATCGCTTCGTTACGCGCACATCCCACCGATAAAAGTGAGATGGTCACGCAATTGCTGTTCGGCGAAACGATGGAGGTGCAGGAACGCAAAGACAACTGGGCTTATGTGGTATGCGCCTGGGATGGTTACATGGGTTGGGTAGACGCCAAACAGATCAAACGCATCACGCCCAGCGAGTACGACGCGTACAGTGAGGATCAAACCCTGAATTTATCGCTGGTAGAGGGTTTAATGGCGGCCGATCATTTTATTCCTTTAACAATGGGAGCCGTGCTGCCTAATTATGACGGGTTGCGCTGTAAATTGGGCGAACTGTCATTCCAGTTTTCAGGCCCGGTGGTTACACCAAGCAAGTCGCCGTTGGGGGCCGATTGGGTTGTTAAAATTGCCAGAAGGTATTTACATGCGCCTTATTTGTGGGGCGGACGCTCGCCTTTTGGTATTGATTGTTCCGGTTTTACCCAAATGGTGTTCAAATTAGCCGGTGTCCGATTGTTGCGCGATGCTTCTCAACAAGTGACGCAGGGCCGCCCGGTCGATTTTATGGAACAATGCCAATCAGGTGATCTGGCATTTTTTGATACCGGTAAAAACAACATCGGTCATGTGGGCATTATTTTGCCCGATTGCCATGTGATTCATGCTTCGGGGAAAGTTCGGGTCGACAAATTAGATCATTTCGGGATTTTCAACAAAGAACAAAACCGATACACCCACCAACTGCGGATCGTAAAGCGCTTAATGCCGGATTCTGAACAACAACAAGAACTGAACGCCGAGGCAACACAATCGGAACTAAGCAGCCAAACGGCTTTATTCGGTTAATATGAACGCGCAATTAGCCCGTCAGGCAATTATTTCCCGCCTTAGTCCGCAATACGGCCCGGGAGAATCGGCTGCTATTGCGCGCATTGTACTGGAAGACGCATTTGGCGTAAAAGGCTTGGGTTCGGATACCTTTTTCACCGACGCGCAAACGAAGTTACTTCATTCCATACTTGACCGATTAGCCAAAAATGAACCGGTGCAATATGTGCTTGGGCAGGCGCAATTTTTTGGATTAAATTTCAAGGTTTCTCCCGCTGTGCTGATTCCGCGTCAGGAAACAGAAGAATTGGTCGCCTGGGTGCTTGAGTTTCTAAAAGATCGCGATTTTTCGAATCCTAAGGTGCTCGACATTGGTTTGGGAAGCGGTTGTATCGGGATTACCTTGAAAGCAAAATACAAGGCGCTGCAATTGTTCGGACTTGAAAAGAGTAAAGAAGCCCTTGAAGTCGCCACTGAAAATGCTACCCAACTATTAGGCGCAGGACAGTTTACCTTTTGGGAAAACGACGTCCTGATTGATGAAAACTGGAAACAACTGCCTGATTTTGAAGTCATTGTAAGCAACCCACCATACATCCCGACACACGAAATCGCGCTCATACCCGAACATGTACGCGCGCATGAGCCGTCGCTTGCACTGTTCGTCGACGATGATGACCCGCTGATTTTTTACCGGAATATCACGGCTTTGGCCAAGAGCAAGTTAGTTTCGGGAGGCGCTCTATTTTTTGAATGCAATGAATTTAATGCGCCGGAAGTTGGCCAATTATTGGAGCAAAATGGCTTTGTCGGCGTTGAAGTAAAAAAAGATTTAATGGGTAAAAATCGGATGGTAAAGGGCAGGGTAAACGCATCAAAATTTCATCGTTTTTTCTCGATATCGATCTGACAT
>JBAXTB010000377.1:0-5590 GCA_037130425.1 Bacteroidota bacterium | reverse complement strand
GGGCCGACGCCAAGCATGAAAGCCGACACCCTCATCATGCAAGTGCTGTTGCAGGCCGATTTTACCCTCTATGGATATGTTGAAGATAAAGTTAAGCACCTGTTTATCGAGAAAGACAGCATTCGGGAACTGATTTACAAACGTTTTTTTGTAAACGATCAGATTACAAACCGCATTTCGGAAAACAATCGTTTTCGGCAACAACTGCTGATTTTTACACGCGATTGCCCTGATTTACAACACCGTATTCAGAAGATGACCTGCAATGAGCACGATGTTCAAAAACTGTTAACCGACTATTGTGTATGCAAAAACATTAAGGTTGCGTATTCAAATAGGCCGGAACGCATAAAACCCTATTCGTATATCATAGCGGGAGCGGCACAAACCAGACCGCATATCACAACTACTACGGATAAAGAATTTACACGCGTCAACCTGAAAACCTCTTTTACGCCTGTATTCGGTGCAGGCTTTGCATTTACATTCCCCCACACACGTGGCGGTATTTGGTTTGCCAATGATGTTTCATGGTGGAGCATGCAGACTTCAGGGGCATTCAAAGTAATTTCAATCGATAAAATAGTGCTATCCGACGTTGAAATGAACATGAAAGCATCCGGGATCAGATGGCAGAGTACACTCCGATGGTATGTATGGGGAAAAATTGGGCTATTTGTAGAAGCAGGCTTTCAATATGGCCATGTATTGTCAATCAGCGGGAGCCAAACGCAAAAAAAATACCGTCTGGGTACGTACAATATTGATAAGGCGCCAAATAATAATCTGGGCATGTGTATGGGTTTCGGCCTTCGTCAAAAACGATTTAGCCTGATTGGGAGGTACGACTATACAAGAGGAATAAGCCCTGAATTTATTTTTGCAAATCAGGGGCTGCCGATACCCACTTATTCTCTGTTGCTGGCATATCAATTGTTCCCGTAATCAAATCATCCGCTTCATCATTTGCAAAATACCTTTTTCGATCTGGTCGAAACGCGCATTTGCCTTGAAAATACTGGTCATATCCGCAAGGATTTTGTCCTTATCGGCCTGGGTAGCACAGTATTTATCTTTGTAAGCAAGAACCGCATCGATGCAATCAGCATCGTCGCAGTCTTGAAAAAGTTCCTTTATCTGCTTGTAGGTATCCGGAGAAACGGTCGGAATGATCAGATTTTCCTCATCCTGGGTGATTTGGCCGTCAACGCTTGCCGCATACAGCATGACAAATGCGTGAAATTCTGCGTAACTCCAGGTACTTGGTATTTTTTTCATCATTGGTTCAGATTGTTACGCCCAAAGATAATTGAATATCGAATATCGAACAGAGGAATAACGAATATCGAACAGAAGAACACCGAATATCGAACGGGGCCTTGCGACCGGTATCCGAAGATAACCAGCGCAACGCCCCGTTCGATATTCGATATTCGATATTCTTCTGTTCGTTATTCAACTCTTCCGCCGTTCAGTTCGTCCTGAAGTTTTTTCAGGGCGTCCCAATCAGCAGCATCGGCGAGGCGTGATTGTTCAGGCCAAGTGCCTGGATTGTGAATTTGGTAGCTTGATCCTGCAGCATCTAAGATTTCGCGCAGGCGATCCGTGCCTGTTTCAGAAAGTGCTTTCCAGGTAGTGATACCAGCATTCATCAACAATTCAGCGATTTTTGGACCGATCCCTTCTACAATTTTCAGGTCGTCCCATTTGTATTTGTTGCCTGCAAATAGTACGATTCGATCAGAAGCGGCTTCTTTCGCCTTTTCAGGGCCATCGCCGTCATATTCCGTCAATTTGCCTTGTAGCACATTGCGCTCACTTTCGCAAATAATGAGGTCGTTTTTGGCTTTGCGGAGTTGTTCGTTGAGGCGCTCAATTTCAGCCTCAAGCTGGGTAATTTTAACGCGCAAATCGGTATTTTCGCTGTTAAGGCCATCAACTTTCGCTTTTAATCCGGTATTTTCTTCCGTAAGCGAAGCAATTTGGGTTTTCAGCGATCCTACCTTGTAATAGGAATAGGCCGCCAGCCAGCCCAAAATGGCCGGAACAATGCAGAGTGCCAGTCCAACCGGCAGGTCTTGCTGGAAAGTAGATTGAAGAAGTATATAAGCAAAAAACATAATATTTTTCGTTTTGAATGGTTAACGGTTAACAGTGAGGACAACCCGGCGATTTTGGTGGCGACCGTCTTCGGTGTTATTGTCGGCAACGGGGTCTGCTTTCCCCTTGGAATCAACCTTGATTCGGTTGTTTGCAATACCGTCTTTCGACAAGATGTGGGCAATGGATTTTGCCCGGGCCAAGCCAAGGGCGGTATTCTCCTTATCGTCGCCTACATTATCGGTATAGCCCACCACCGAGAATGTAACATTGTCGGTTTTGTGTTTGTCCACCAATTTTTTCAAGTAGTCATCCACAGCAGGATCCCGGTCTTTTTCCGTTGAATTGAACGGGAACAAGAACGTAACAGCGTTATCAGATTCAATGATCGCAGCCGCTTCTTTTTTGAGTACCATTTTCGACCATGAAAATCCTGCGGAAGGTTTGGGCCCGTTGGTTTCATTCAAGTCGTCTTCAACAAGTTGCGCGGCGAGGCGAACCCGACTGTCTGGTACTTCCGGGTTCAACATGGCTCGAATGGCTGCTGCGCGGGCAAGCGCGAGTTCCTTGCCGTTTTTTTCATTGGCGCGGTAGTACCCGGTAATAACAAGGGTGTCGCCCTGACCGCCTTTAGCTAAAAATGCTTTTTTCCAATCCGGGAATTTAGCATCCGGAACTGGTTTGTCGGCGTTCCAGTTGAACAGCGGTTCGCCGGTCGTTTGATTGTTTGCGATGGCAGCGGCTGGGGCTTTTCCACAACACTGACATTTGTAACAATGCCAATAGTTGACGGCCCATACCGTGTAACCCGCAAACACCAAAGCGAGTATCCAAAGTGGAATTCTCATGTGAAAGTTAGGTTTTGTTTTGTAATGAAAATACTTCGTCAAATATATGGATGAAATAATGTAAATTTAAAAAATCTTGTACTATTAAATTTCAGTAAAACAATTGTTAAGTTCTCTGTGTGGATTATCCATTCGATTTTTTTACAATATAAGCAAAAACCCAATCCCCCGGCCAACCGATACAACACGGAAAAGTTGTTTTATCCATACGAATCAAATTGCCGGATTTTTCCCATATTTGTAGGTCAAACCCATCTCTATATGGAAAAATCTTGTTTATGTCCAAAAGTCATATCCTTTTTGTAGCCTTCGGCCTATGCTTGTTTTTCGCTTGTAACAAAGAGCCGATTGTTACACCCGCGCCGGTAATATCGGATGAATTCACCCAAAACGTTGAAAAATACCTGCATATCAATCGGACTGCGCCCAATTATTCAGTCAGTTTGCCTGCTTATGTTACTGGAATGTGGCCTACAGAACAGCCCAACGCGGCAATCGCACAATTGGGCAGGGTTATTTTTTATGATAAAAAACTTTCTAAAGACGGTACCGTTTCTTGCGGTACCTGCCATTTACCGCAATATGGATTCGCGGATCCTCAAGCGTTGAGCAGCGGCGTGTTCGGGCGCAAAACAAAACGCAACTCCATGGCTTTAGGCAATACGATGTGGTTCGGCGGTCAACTCGGCATTGACAGCGTGGGTACAGCCGCCTTGCCGTTGTTCTGGGACACGCGCGCGCACACGATTTCGGAACAAAGCCTGGGCGCGTTTACCAACATGCTTGAAATGGATATGACGATGCCCGATATTGTGGAAACAATTCGCCGCCAGCCCTACTACGATTGGTTATTCGAGCAAGCCTGGGGTGATACTTTGGTCAATAACAACCGCATTTTTACGGCTTTGACCCATTTTATGAACGGTATTTCGGCGCATCAATCAAAATTAGATGCCGGTATTGCTTTGTTGGCTCCAGGTGGAAACGCTCCAGATCTTAGCGCCGATTTCCCTAATTTTAGCGCTGCCGAAAATCAGGGGAAAGCATTATTTTTAGAAAACTGCGTCTCTTGCCACGGTTCCTTAATCAGCCCGCCAAACATATTTGAAGCCAACAACGGTCTTGAAAATCCGTACATCGACCAAGGAAAAGGCGCTATTTCAGGCCATTTTTATGAAGTCGGTATTTTCAAAGTGCCCGGCCTGCGCAACATCGAATTGTCGGCGCCGTATATGCACGACGGCCGCTTTGCCACGCTGGATGCCGTGGTGGAACATTACAATTCCGGGGTCAAGAAAGTATTCGGGCTGCACGGCGATTTACTGACCTATAATCCTATTGATCAAACCTATTCTCCCAAGCGGCTCAACCTGAGTTCAGACCAAAAACTGGCGCTCGTGGAATTTTTAAAAACGCTCACCGATCCGGTTTTGGTGAAAGATGAAAAATTTTCAGATCCGTTTAAATAAAGCAAAACCTGATTCTTGAATTTCTCAAATTACGCCGCCCGCTCCTCGATTTTCAACAAATACTCCACTGATTCATCGTCGTTCAAGTTGAAAATATAGCCACTGTGCATAAAATCTTCGTGGTCCGACACATCAATGGGCTGGTTCTCCATCAAGTTGCCTGATGCTTCAAAGGTGTAGAAAAACTTGATGTTGTATTCATCCGGCGTATCGGATTTCATCACGCCGCCAGCCACCCAAATTCCGGTTTTGAATTTGGCGGTGGCCATTACGATGGGCTGATTTTCATAAAAATGGCCTGATACTTTAACATTTGCCTGCATAATGTCAGTCCAGGCTTTTTTGCCGCCTGCGGGCAAATGCATGGTGGCGGTGTACGTTTTCTTTTTGGTCATTATATTAAGTTTATAAATGAGAGGCTGTATTATAAGGTAAATTGAGATTTTTTCGCCAAATAAAAAGTTGAGATCGCGCCTAATTGTGGGGGTGACTGGCAGTCACCCCCACAATACGCTCGGTCATCCAAATAACATTTTGCGAAAAACCCTACCGCAACAAGGTCACATTTCCCTTCACCGGCGTCAACGAACCGCTACAATCAACCTCCAGCACCCAGATATAGACATCGGATGGCGCCGGCGTCCCGTCAACTTTCCCATCCCAATGCACATTCGTGCCGTTTCCTGAAAAAACTTTTTGCCCCCAGCGGTTATAAATACTCAAGCTATGTACCACCTCAAAGCCTTCATGCGGAACAACTTCAAACACGTCGTTTACATCATCGCCATTGGGTGTAAATACGTTGGGAATCCGCAAGTTCTTTTCACTGCAAGGCGGGAACACTAATACGCGGTAGGTAACACCGGTTTCACAACCGTTCTGATCTTTAAAACGCACCATGTATGTTGTTGAAGTATCCAAAGTCGCGGTTGGTATCGGACAAGTGTAACAATCTAAGTGAATCGCCGGCGTCCAAACATAAGACTGGTATCCTGCGTAAATATCAAGTTTGATCGGCACGCCTTGCGTGTAAGGGCCTACGGTAGTATCAGGCAGCATCAGCGGATCTACGATATTGACGGTTATACAGTGCGTGCTATCGCAATGCGGTTCCGTTACAGACTTATAATCCTGACAATAAGTACCCGCTTGCGTAACCACTGCTCCGAATAC
>JBAXTB010000376.1:0-5599 GCA_037130425.1 Bacteroidota bacterium | reverse complement strand
ATCGGCTCCGGATTTTTCAAAACAACTTTTAATCGCTCCCCTAATGCACAGATTTCCACCTACTTACAATCGGCCCCTTCAGGGGTTTGGGGTCGAACAAGCGAAGCACAAGCATCCCTTCCAACAAAACCAAATTCCTTTAAATTGACAAAATAGAATGAAGTCGCCACGCAACCGGCCATGTTATTGCTCACAGGAAGGGCCGGAATAAGCAAACCACCTCGCGCCAGCATTAGCCAGCCTTATACGCGTTCCAACCGCCTTCCCGCTTCCTCCAACAAATCCTCCGTTTTCCCAAAACAAAACCTTACCACCTTATCCTCACAACCTTTCGCATAAAACGGCGACACCGGGATCGTTGCCACGCCGTATTCCGCCGTGATGCGCTTGGCAAAATCAAGATCGGGTTCATCGCTGATGGCCGAATAGTCGTAGAGTTGGAAATAGGTTCCTTTGCAGGCCAGCGGTTTGAAGCGCGTTTTGGCCATCGCTTGCTGGAAAAAATCGCGTTTTTGCTGGTAAAATGCGGGCAAACCAAGGTATTCAGCGGGTTCCGACATAAAATCGGCAAAAGCAGCCTGCATGGGGTGGTTGGCGCTGAACACATTGAACTGATGGACTTTGCGAAACTCCTTCGTCAGCAGTGGCGGGGCCACACAGTAACCCGTTTTCCAGCCCGTGTTGTGGTAGGTTTTGCCGAACGAATAGATCGCAAGCGTGCGTGCGCGCAGTTCCGGGTGCGCGAGGGCCGTGTCGTGCGGCACGCCGTCGTAAATGAGGTGCTCGTACACCTCGTCGCTCATGAGCAGGATATTGGTGCCGCGCAGCAAGGCCGCCAGCGTATCCCAATCGGCGCGGGTCAGGATTTGGCCGGTGGGGTTGCCGGGCGTGTTCACGCATATCATACGCGTGCGCGGCGTAATCAGGCGACCAACGGCCTCCCAATCTACCCGGTAATCGGGCGCGGCGAGCGCGTAGGCCACGGCCACACCGCCCACGGTTTCAACCGAAGGCTGGTACGAATCATAGCAGGGTTCCAGCAGAATCACTTCGTCGCCCGGACGAATGAAGGCGGCGATCACACAAAAAATGGCTTGTGTACCGCCCGCCGTGACCGTTATTTCTGAGTCAGGGTCGATGTTTACCCCATACATGGCCTGCATTTTGGCGGCAATCCGTTCGCGCAACAGTGGCAAACCCGGCATGGGCGCGTATTGGTTGTTGCCTTTAGCCATGTGTTCCGAGACTAATTTTTGCAGCCGCTCCGAAGGGTTGAAATTCGGAAAACCCTGCGCCAGGTTGATCGCGTTATGCTGCTGCGCGAGGGCCGACATCACCGTAAAAATCGTGGTGCCTACATTCGGAAGTTTGGATTCGATTTCCATCATAAATCAAAATTCGGGGAGAGTTCTTCTTTGTTGCCGGCGTAAAACGCATTGATGTACTGTATTGCATCGTCCGGATCGTCCGTCAGGTGAAACAGTTCGAGGTCGCGCGCATTAATGTTGTGGTGGCGATTCAGCATCACATCCACAATCCAGGTACGGATGCCTTCCCAAAACTCAACGCCCATGAGTACGACGGGTACCGGACTGATTTTTTTGGTTTGCACCAAAGTCAGCACTTCAAATAATTCATCGAGGGTGCCGAAGCCGCCGGGCATGACGACAAAACCTTGCGCGTATTTCACAAACATCACTTTGCGCACAAAAAAGTAGCGGTGTTTGAGGTTGAGCGCCGGGGCGATAAACGGATTGTGGCTCTGTTCAAACGGCAGGTCGATGTTCAGGCCAACGGAGGTGCCGCTTTTCATCCAGGCGCCTTTGTTGCCTGCTTCCATGATGCCGGGACCGCCGCCGGTGATGACGCCGTAACCTTCCTCGGTCAGTCGGGCGGCTACTTTAGTGGCTAAATCATAGTAATGCGTGCCGGGCTTGGTGCGCGCCGATCCGAAAATAGACACACAAGGGCCGATATTATTGAGTATTTCAAAGCCGTCTACAAATTCAGCCATTACTTTGAACATCGTCCAGGCATTTTCACCCCGGATTTTCGTCCATTTTTTCATTTGGCGGTCCTCCAAATGTTGAGGCGTGCCGTTATGTTCTGTTTTTTCGTTATTTTCCATAAAAATGTGGTGTTTTATATTTTGAGGATGTGGAAGTTACGTTATTTGTAATCGTACTTTTAGCAATTGCGCTAATTTTTCAAACGCTTCCCGCCAATCATCGTTTACAAATACCCATTGACCTTTACGCACACCTTTGGTTAGGAGGTAAAATTCATTTTGGCTGCGCCAAATAGACGGTTTTAAGCCCATGTCGTTTACAATACCCAGCACTTCATTTAGCCATTTCACACGCGGAACGGATGATTCATCCATGTCAATCAGGTCAATTTCCCGCATAATCCGTTCTCCAATGGTGTGTTGTACCGATTCAAGGTCGCCGGGTTTGATGTTCCAACGGCTAAGGTCGCCGGCAATGCGGCGCAAATTGCGCGGATCAAGCGTATGTTCTCCCTTGAAAAAATGCAGCAAATCGGCGTTCAGCACATACGAAGCGATGTTGCGCCAGGTATCGGGCAGAGTCAGTCCGGCTTCCTGCAAGCCCGTCATTAGCTGATAGTTATCGTTGAAAACATTTCGGAAACTCGCTTCCGCCTGCGAAAGGCTATTTTCAGTGATGTCGGAAATGATTTTTATTTTTTCGTCGGCAAACAAACTGGAAATCGTGAATTTTTCCGGCCCGAAATACTCCTGCAAAATCCCGATTACCTCGCCAATTTGTGCCTGCTGGAACGATTTACTGGTGCGTTCGTACATGGCATCAAAGGTTTTGCGGGTCATATCGCCCGTCAAGTTGCCGATAATATGTTGTTGGCCCATGTACAAAACCGCAAAACAGAAGGTCTTTTGGGCATGACTCAGGCGCGAGCGTATGCCCAAGCGTCCCACCGCAAGTTGCACGGTACCCGCTTCAATTTTTTCAAAAAACTCGACAGAGGCTGTGTAATTGAACAAATCAAGTCCCGCCGGATCGTCTTCAAACAAGGAGGCGACGGCAAAGTGCATGGCCACGCGGTCGAGCGTAACGCGCGTGGGGATGACGTTTAGTTTAAAACTCGCCGCGCCGTTGGCCAACACATTGCTCGGCGCTGCGCTGAGGCGTTTGATAAATTCGGGGTGCAAATTCATGCCCGCCGCATCCTGGGAGTAATCCATGGCGCGCAAGGCATATTGCAGAATCTGGTTGGTTTCGATACCCGAAATTTCGTCAAAAAACCAGCCGCAACTGGTGTACATGAGGATCGCAAAACGCTGTATTTCAAGCAAACGCAGCACCAGCACTTCTTCCAAATTGCTGAGTTTGCGCCTGCAATGTTTTGCTAAAAAAGCCGCCACAGAGGCATCCGAGCGGTTGAGCATGACCTCAATATAGTCGTTGCGGGCTGCCCAGGGATCGCGCAGGAAACGCGTGCCTTCGCGTTCGAAAAAGGGAACCAATTGATCGCGTAACCAGTCAAGCGCATCGCGCAGGGGCTTGCGCCAGCGCTGGTGCCAACCCGCATTGCCGCCGGTATTGCAACCACAGTCGCTGCGCCAGCGCTCAATGCCGTGAACGCAGCTCCAGGAGGAGTTTTCGTGTATTTGAACCTCCCATTTGGGCGGAAACAGTTCCAAAAACTGACCGTAATTGATGAGCGCCGCCTCCCCGCTATCTTCAATTTTGTTCAGGCAGTCGGCCAAAGCCATTTCACCAAAACGGTGGTGGTGCCCGTAACTTTCGCCGTCGGTGGCAATATGCGCAAGTTCCGGTTCGTCGTTGTCGCTGAAAAAGCTGGTCATTCGTTTGGCAAAAGTCCGGCCGCTGTTGAGCAATCCGTTGAACGCCACTTCCTGGGCTACGCCGCCGTGGTAGAAAAACAGGGCAATACGCCGGCCGCTGGGCAGGTTGCACCAATAAGGGTGTCGGGTGTCGATGCTTTCGGCATTCACTTCCTTCCAGATACCGGTTGTAGCGTCTATCAGGCGCACCGATTTTGCCTGACGCGGGGCAAGTATCGTAAACTGAATGCCGTTGGCGGCCAGCACTTCCAGGGTTTCGGTGTTCACGGCTGTTTCAGCCAGCCAGATGCCTTCCGGGTAACGTCCGAAGCGGTGTTCGAAATCGCGAACGCCCCAAATAACCTGCGTAACCTTGTCGCGGTAGTTGCAAAGCGGCAAAATCAGGTGGCTGTGTACCTGGGCTAAGGCAGAACCGTGGCCGCCGTACCGTTCGCGGCTGCGCTCATCGGCTTTGAGAATCAGGCTGTAGGCATCCGGGTCATTTTGCTCCAGCCAGGTAAGCAGCGTGGGCCCGAAATTGTAGGAAATCCGGTTGTAATTATTGCGAATTTTATTGATCCAGCCTTGTTCATCCAGTATACGCGCCGCCGCATTGGGCGCGTAACATTCAAAATTAATACGCGCATTCCAGTCGTGAAAAGGGCGTGCGCTTTCTTGTTGCTCAACGACTTCAAGCCAGGCGTTTTCACGGGGCGGCTGGTAAAAATGGCCGTGTATACAGACGTATTTATTCTTTCGAGACATTGGGCGAAGGTACGGAATAGGAATAAGTCAGCTTAAAAAACAGGACAGAATTGACGAAATACGATTTTTCGGCCAAAAAGCTGCGGGCGTCGTAGCGGTAACGCATTTCAGTGCGGTCGCCTTTTTTCGCTTTGCGGTCAAAGCCGTCTATTGAAAACGTAGCAGACTGGTTTATCCGAACTTTGCGCACCGCAATTCGGCCTTGCGTGTCATAAATCATTTCTGATATTAGATTTTTTTGCTTTTTCTTCTTTTTTTCCGTGATCGAATACGTTTTAACAGGTTGGTTTTGTTCGTTGTACACCGTAGTGGTGGTTTTATATGGTTTACCATCCGGAAGCATGTTAATCGTTTTAATGCAATTCCCTTTATCGTCATAGGTATTTTGGGCTACAATATGCTTTCCTGCGCCATAATCCATGTATGCTTCCGTGTACTGGTTTTTGTCGTTGTACACCAGAAAATTTTCTAAAGGTTTGCTTTTGTCGTCCG
Source organism: Bacteroidota bacterium (assembly GCA_037130425.1). Lineage (GTDB taxonomy): Bacteria > Bacteroidota > Bacteroidia > Chitinophagales > Saprospiraceae > M3007. The sequence continues at coordinate 516 of JBAXTB010000376.1, read as the reverse complement.
GCCTTAGCGATGTTTGTTTCGTATAAACAAGGTTTCCGTTACCATCGTGTTTATAATCAAATTGCGTTTCCAAAACGCCCTCTGATTTGTAGCCGAGCGTTTTCACTTTAAACGTATCCTGCTGATAGTACGATTCGTATTTATAACAAAATGACCCGCCCGGCGCAATGCGGGTATTGACAATCAGGTTGCCTTTTTCATCGTATTTGTACACGTAATACAAACTGGAATCGCTGGTTGCCTTTCCTGCCTGAATCAGGTGAGAGTAAATGCGCATTTCGCCGATGTGGTGTTTCAGGAGGAGATTGCGGTCAACTTTTTCCTGGGCGGAAAGGGTGGAAATGGTGAATAAAAGAAGGAATAAGGTGGTGTAAATATTGCGTTTCATGATATTTTGTTTAAAATTATGTTTGCGGCGTTTTTACATACAATCCTTTCAGGATTGGGGCAACTGCCTGGTATTGATCTATAAACATATATTCCCTTCGGGAATTTTTGAGTTTCAAAGTGACATTA
>JBAXTB010000375.1:0-5630 GCA_037130425.1 Bacteroidota bacterium | reverse complement strand
TTCCGTTGCGAACCCGCCAGATCATTAATTATGCCATTCCTTATTTCCACGCAACGTTTTCCTTCCAAACACGTTATTCATCTGGCAATCAAACAAACAAGGCGTCTGATGATATATTTTTTCAGAATCCTGTATTTCACGCCATTTATGCCATATTTTTGCCCTTATGCGTGTTTTATTGATTTTTACCCTTCTACTGCTTGTTAATCTTTGTGCTGCAATAGCCCAGGATCAGAAACCTGCTCCCTCAGATACGCTTGTGCTCCCGGACAGCCTGCGCGCTTCGGCTGCCGATTCCGGTATGGTCATGGAAAAACACAGAAATGCCATTGGGCGATTTTTTTCAAAAGGTTATCCCAATCCGCATTTAGCTACCATCTTTGGCATTATACCCGGCGGCGGTCAGATGTACAATAAAAAGTGGTGGAAATTACCCATTGTGTACGGCGCCTTGGGAGGTATGTTGTGGTGGCAGCAGAATAACCTGAAAGAATACAGAATCCTGAAATATAATTATCGTTTGCTGGTAGACGGCGACCCGAAAACAAACCCGACAGAATCGCCCTATAACCGCATAGACGCGGCTTCGATGAAAGTATATCGCGATCAATTTTACAAATATACTGAACTAACTACCCTCGGTCTTGGTTTAACCTATCTGCTTTCGATCACGGACGCTTTTGTGGACGCGCATTTGAGCCGCTTTGACACGAACGACGACCTTGGATTCCGATTTGAACCGGGCATACAAGACGCGGTCGGGTTTGGGCCTTCCTTGGGATTGTCTTTGAAGATTCGGTTAGACGGAAAGCAGGCTGCCAAACCGGCACATCTGTTTAATCCCGTAAATCCGTAACATTGAAAGGAATACTCGACAGCGAATCAGATAGCCTGGAAATCACCAGAAGGCATTTTTACGAAAGCCTTCGGTTTCCCTTTTTCATTATTTTCACCATCTGGCTCATTCATTTTTACCAGACGGTTGCGTATTGGGATCCGGCGGCTTATGGCATCATGTCGCGCCGTATTTGGGGTTTGCCGGGCATTATCACCGGCCCGATGGTTCACGGCAGTTGGAAACACTTGATTTCCAATACATTTCCCTTGTTTGTGCTGACGGCCTTGGCCATGTATTTTTACAAAAAGGTGGCCATGCGCGCCTTTTGGATGATCTATTTTATGACAGGCGTTTCCGTATGGCTGCTTGCGCGTCCGGTGTCGCATATTGGCGCCAGCGGGATCGTGTATGGGCTGGTTTCCTTTATTTTTTGGAACGGGATTTTTCGCCGCAGTTTGCGCTCCATCATCTTAGCCATTGTGGTGATGTTGGTGTACAGCGGCATGTTTTTGGGGATTCTGCCCGATCAGGAAGGTATATCCTGGGAAAGCCACCTATTGGGAAGTTTGGCAGGCATTTTCGCATCGTTTTGGTTTAAAGGAGAATTGGAAGAGGACGAACTTGAACGCCCCGATCCTTTTGCCGACGAACGGGGAATGGAAAAACAATACTATTTGCCGCGCGATGCCTTTGATAAAACCAAAGCAGAGCGGGCTGCGGAGGAGGAAGCGCTGCGTTTGCGCGAACAACAAGGCGACGATCGGTTTTTTCCGCCTTACTGGAACCAAAGTTCGACTTGGTATTGATAATCTATTTAATACCGTTACCCTATCATCAGTTCTGAGGTGTCATCTCCGACCAAAGGAGGAGGTGACACCTCAGAACGAAGATTCCGTGCGTACTCCGTTCAGAGATGTCACCTTCTCGTGCCTCGAAGATGACACCTCTTCACTAATCTAAATCGCCTCCAAACGATACTTCTTAATAATCTTACGCACTTTATTCGGCCATTCCGGATCCCTTGCATAGCCCGGCTCATCTTTTGCTTTATCGGCGCTCAGACCCGTTAAAAAACAATCCACATCCGAATTCGGGCACATCAAAGCGTCGCGGAACCATTTGCGGCTGTGCAGGAATTTGGCAAAATCGCGTACCGCATCCGCCGGGCCGTTGTATTTTCGGAACGGAGAATCATCGCCCTCGTGCCACATCACAAAGGTCGGGCCTTTCCAGGGTGGGGTAGCGCGCATCCCGAACGGATTGCGGGCATTTTGGTATAAGTAACTGGTAAAACCGGTAGATTCAAGAATAGCGATGCCGATAAATGCCGTGGCAGGGATGCCTTCGCTTACTTCCAGTTTTTTGGCTTCCCGGATAAATTCCTCCACCAAATTTGCCGGCGCTCCAAAGGTGTCGGAAATCATTTTTGCGACAGACTCGATGGTTGCGCTGTCTAAATTAAGATCCTTCGGTTTGCGCGTTTTGGTTTGGGAAAAGGCTGGTAGCGCGGTTGACAGGAATAGTAAACCTAAAACAAGGTTTCGAAGATTGGAAAAAGAAAACATTGCGTTCGTGTTTGTTATTAAAAGTACGTGTTAGACGAAAAAACAGTGGTTTGTCACTGGGGGGGGCGAAAAGCATTTAGAAAGTGTTAGACTTTATCACTTCACCAGCACCACCGACTTAATCGCCATACCTTTTTTTCCATATAGCAAAATCCAGTAAGAGCCTGTCGGAATATCGCGCACATCCAAATCCGAACGATTGGTCGACGCATTTTTCCAGTTCCAATTACGGCTTCCATCCGATTTTATCAGTACAACCCGATCGTATTCCAGTTCAGATTGAATATGTAAGGTGCTCTGTGCCGGATTAGGCGAAACCTTGGCTTCAAACAATTGATTACTAAGCGTTTCCGTTCCCACAATCGTTTTCCCTTTCGCAATCGTGTACTCGCCTGCGCGCACGTGATCGATGCGCATCAGGCCGTATTTATCATTGTTTGAATTGAGGGTCAGTTTAGAATAAGTCGGCCATTCCGTCCAGGGAAAGCCTGCGCCGGGCCGGTACACCACAATCAGGCTGTCTTCGGAAGGGCTGGTATTTAAAAACAATTCCCGATCCAGTTGATCCAATTGCCCGCGCCCGTCGTAAAAAACATTGGCAGTTGCGTCAAATGAAGGAGGGATAACGCCATCAATGCTCCAATAGCGATTTGTAAGGGTAAAGTTAAAGGGATTGGCGCCGTATGCAGTATCCGGCATGGCAAAATGATACTCTGTGCGGATAAAAGCAGGGTCGGGTACGGCGTTTACTTTTAAATCTAATTTGGCCGGCGCAAAACTGATTTGCCCGGTTGCGCTAACGGCGCGTTCTTTTTCTGCCCGGGCAAGCAGCAGTTTTTGCCGCGTATTGACCCAGCAAAACTTCGGCACGCCAAACGAAAGCGGCACGGAAAGTCCCACCGTTGAATTTTCACCTGAAACGACAGCCGTTCGGTAAATACGTTCCATTTGCGCATTTATCAGGGTAAATTCCAGGGGAACTTGCTGGTGAAAATGCGGAGCGCCGCGCAGTTTTTGTTTCACATTGGCAATGATATAAATGGCTGTATCAACCGGAACGTCCGAAATACGGAAAGAATCAACAGAAAAATGCGCATATCCGCCTGAAAACACCCAATCGTTGAAGAAATCAGTCAAATCACGCCCGGTGGCAGCGCTCAATTTATCGCGCATTTCCGCGCTGCTCCAATCCTCAAATTGGGTTTCATATAAAATCGTGCGCAGCCCCTGGCGGAACGATTCATCGCCCAAATACCCGCGCAGGTTATGCGCCACCACCGCGCCTTTGTGATACACATGCGTGCCGTACGTCAAATCATGCGGCACGCCGGAAACCGCCAAATAACCGCCTTCCGCGACGTGCGCATTTTGAAGTACATCAATAAAATTAGCCCAGACGGCTGCTTGAAAAGCGTCGTTTCCATGCACCCATTCCGTAAACAAATGCTCGGAATAGGAAGCCCAGCCTTCGTTGAGCCACATATCTTCCGCCGTGCTACAGGTGGCCAGATCACCCCACCAATGATGGCTCAATTCATGCGCCCACAACGTCTCATTGGCAATGGAGCCGTCAATCGCCGATTTCATCATGGCAATATTAGTGGCGTGTTCCATCGCGCCCGAATTGAAGGGCACCAAAGAATACCCGATTTTATTCCAGCGAAACGGGCCGTACCAATGCTCAAAGGCCGCAATGGCGCCGGGCAGGTTGATAAATGTGCCCGCCACTTTATTTGTATCGGCCGCCGCGCAAGCAATTTCTACCGGAATCATAGCAGCCTCGCCTTGATATTTCCGTTTAAACGACACATAAGGGCCAGTTGCAAAACAGGCCAAATAAGAGGGAATCGGTTCGTCCAATTTCCAGCGCCGCAACACCAGCGAAGGGCCAATGGGCGTTTCCAGCGCCAAATAACCGTTGCAATAGGCCGGTTTAGAAGCCTGAGAGGTAACGGTAATATCAAAAGAACAGCGCTCCACAAAGTTGTCGAAACAAGGAAACCAGGCGCGCCCGAACGAATGTGGATCGGCCGCAAAGCCCACGCCGAGGTTGTAGTAATACCCGCTTTGGTTGTACACGCCGCCCCAACCGCTGCCGTCGGTGACGGGTGTGCCGTGGTACGTTACCTCAATGGTGGCGTTTTGCCCGGCTGCCCAGTTACCGGGAATTGCCACACGCAAGGCCGGACTGGCGTACGAAAACGGAACTTTTACGTCATTCCAGCGCACGGAATCCACCGTAAGTCCTTCAAGATCAAGGAGAATGGAATGAATTTGCCCCAGTTTTGCCTGCAAGGAAAGTCGGCAAACGGCGCTTAACTGCGGTGGCGCCGTAACATTGAGCACGATTGCCGTGTTCAAAATGTCAATGGAATCGCTGCGGAAATCGGGCGCCTGAACAGGCGGCGCGGCATATTGATGGCTTTCCGCGCACCATTCGCTGCCGGAGATCATTTGTTGAGCAGAAACAAGGGCCGCAGACATCAGACAGCCGAACAGAAGGAGCGCACGCATCATGGTTTATTTTTTCGTTCCGTAAAAATACGTCTGTTTTTAAAGAACCATAGAATTTAACGAGCGTTTCAAAGAACTTAGGATATTGCGTTACTTTGCCGTTCATTTTTTAATGATCGAAAATCATTGTCCATGAAAATCGCCATTGCGCAACTCAATTACCACATCGGAAACTTTGAAGGCAACCTGCAAAAAATGCTGGACGCCGTGGAAAAAGCAAAGGAACAACACGCCGACCTTGTGCTGTTCGGTGAATTGGCCGTTTGCGGCTACCCGCCCCGCGATTTTCTGGAGTTTGACGACTTTATCCAGCGTTGCCAGGATTCGGTGACGACGCTGCAAAATGCCAGCAAGGGCATCGGGATCGTGGTGGGCGCGCCTACGCGCAATCCCGTGCGCGAGGGCAAGGATTTGTACAACTCCGCTTATTTCCTCTACGACGGACAAATCATTGGTATTCAGCACAAAGCGCTGCTGCCGACCTACGATATTTTTGACGAATACCGCTACTTTGAGCCAGGCACAGCGTTTCATCCCATCGAGTTTAAAGGCAAAAAAATCGCCTTGTCTGTATGTGAAGACATCTGGAACGTGGGCAATGAAAACCCGCTGTACACGATCTGTCCGCTGGATGAAATGATGCCGGAGCAACCGGATTTTATCCTCAACATATCTGCCTCGCCGTTTGATTACACGCACGCGAGCGCCCGCAT
>JBAXTB010000374.1:0-5647 GCA_037130425.1 Bacteroidota bacterium | reverse complement strand
TAATTTTCATTTTTAGCCTATAAATCAACTAAAAAACGCCCTTTTTTCGTCGAATTTGTCTTTTAAACGTCGAATTTGCCCAGTTACCAATTCATGTAACAAACAGTCAAGCATTTGGAACGAGAAGTCAAATGCAGGCGTGTTGATTGTCGTCTCTTTGCGGCTATAATTGAAATGTGTGTGTTGGCACTATGCCGTAATCTTAAAACAATCAACCGACCCCGATACCCAACGCCTTGGAAATTTTTAAATTATTAAAGCGAGAAATTAAAACCCCGTCAAACAGCCTGGCGGGCTTTATACTCTTGTCCTCTGTTTCCAACGCCTTCCTAATTGGCATCATCAACGGCGCAGCGGAGAGCGTGGCCAGCAAACAGATGAACTGGCAATATTTTGTCATGTACCTGCTTTGCCTCGGCATATTCTTTTATAGTAAAAAATACACATTAGACAGATCTTCAGAAATTGTGGAAATGGTCATAAACCGGCTGCGGCTGCGTTTAGTTGATAAAGTACGACTCACCGAACTGGTTACCTTAGAAAAATATGGTACCGCAACCCTCTATGCCCGTATCACGCAGGACGCTACCACGATCTCCAACATTTCAACCATTATTATAAACAGTCTTCAACAATCGATTATGATTGTTTGTACGCTGTTGTATATCGCGGCCATTTCCATGTGGTCATTCCTGATCATTGTTGCCGGTTTAGCATTAGGGCTAATGTCGTACATGAACCATTCTGCGGTGTTTCAGGCCATGTGGCAAGAGGTTTCGCGTAAGGAGACCTCCTTTTTTGAAAAGTTGAATCATATTCTTCGAGGGTTTAACGAGATCAACATAAATCGCCGTAAAAACGAAGACGTATATAACGAGTATGTCAGGGTAAACAACGCGCTAAGAAGCCAACGCCTGAAAACGAGTAAAATGTACAACGTGACGCTGACGTACACGCAAATACTGTTTTATCTGTTGCTCGGCGCTATTTTGTTTGTGTTGCCGAGACTGCAAGCCGATAATTCCGCCGCTGTTATTATGAAAGTGGTTTCGTCGGTGTTGTTCATTATCGGCCCTTTGGAAGGCATTTTATATTCGATACCCGGCCTTGCCAGCGCGAACAATTCCGCAAATAATATCATGGATTTGGAGGCTCAACTTGAAGAAGAGTTGAAAAAGCAGAAGGAACAACAAATAAACCACCACGCGCCAGAAGCCTACCAACTGATGCCTTTTGAGCATCAGATCGATTTGCGGGGTTTGGAATACCAATATAAAAACAACGGCTGGAACGGCAATGGGGCCAGTTTCAAAGTTGGGCCGATCAATTTGACCATTCGGAAAGGGGAACTGATTTTTATCACCGGCGGCAACGGCTCCGGTAAATCGTCTTTTGCCAAATTATTGACGGGTTTGTACAAACCGGCTATGGGCCAAATCATCATCGACGGCACGGAAGACGGCCGCGGCGGTATCGAGGTGAATATGCGCAATTACCAGCAGTACCAAAACCTCTATTCCATTATTTTCAGCGATTTTCATTTATTTGACAAGGTTTATGGCCTTGAACATACATTGGATCCGGTAGAAGTGAATGCCTTGTTACAAAGTATGAACCTATCGAGCGAAAAAACGAGTTACAAGGACGGCGCCTTTACCAATATCCACCTTTCAAGCGGTCAGAAAAAGCGTTTAGCGCTGACTACCGTGCTGCTCGAAGATAAGCCGATTTACTTCTTCGATGAAGTTGCGTCCGACCTTGATCCTGAATTCAGGGATAAATTTTACTATGAAATTCTTTCGGAATTAAAAGCGCGCAATAAGACTGTCATTGTCATATCGCACGATCAGCAATATTGGAATGTACCAGACCGCTTGCTTCAATTTCAGGACGGCAGAATGCGCGAGCTGTCGAAAACAGAAGTTGTCGCTTTGGTTTCCTCAATGATCACGAAACATGGATAATAACATAGATACTGCTCCGGATTTAGAACAAGAAGAGGACGACATTGTAATTCGGCGCTCTTACTTCATAGAAGTGCTGATTGTATTGATGGTCATCATCTTTACGCTTGTCGTTTTTGAAGATCGCATTTTTGTCAATATCCCGGCCGGTCACAAGGGCGTTTTGTTCAGAACCCTCGAAGGCGGTACCGTCATCAACAGATATTATGACGAAGGGCTTGTTTTTGTGTTCCCCTGGAATCAGATGATAATTTACGATACGCGGATTCTGAGCGGGCAAGATACGATAGCGGCGCTTACGGCAGACGGTTTGCCGGTACAGGCAGAGATTTCCTACCGCTATCGACCAACATTTGATTCGATGGGCCTTATCCATAAAAACTTAGGCTTAGACTACAAAAATATCATCATTGTTCCGCACGTGACAGCCGCCACACGGGATGTTGTCAGTAGGTATGATGTGGACGCTTTGTTTTCTACGAGCAGGCAAGATATTCAGAATAATATGTTAAAGCGGGTAAAATCGCAGGTAGATTCGCTATATCCGCTCACGATCCTTGATTTGGTGGTTCGGAATATCAAGATTGAAAAAACGGTAGAGAATGCGATCGCCAACAAATTAGTACAAGAGCAGGAGATGCAAGCCTACAAATTTATTCTTGAAAAAGAGAGGCAGGAATTGGAGCGCAAAAAAATTGAGGCGCGCGGGATTAAGTTGTTTCGGGATTCTTCGGGCATCAATATTTTGCAATGGAAAGGGATAGAAGCGACTAAAGAATTGGCCAAATCGCCGAATGCCAAAGTGATTGTGATTGGAAAAAATAGCGGCGATTTGCCGCTCATTCTTGGAGGGGGCAACCAATAGTCTTATTTGTTTTTAACCAATATAAATTCTGATTTTAAATTTTTTCAACATGGAAAATGTTCAACTTGACAACCAGCCGGTTTTGAAGTCGACTGAAACGCTTAAGCACGAAGCGAATCGCATCGTAACACGCAGAACCTTAATCGCTGCAGGCGGCGGTTTATTACCGTTCCCGGTAGTTGATTCTGCCATTGTGTTGGGTACGCAAATCGAAATGACACGCGCACTCTCCAAATTGTACAATGTAGAATACTCTGAGAACATCGTTCGTTCTATCATCGGTTCTTTGGTCGGTACAGTTGGCACTATCGGCGTAGTAAAAGCAATTCCAGGCGTATCAATCCTAGGCGGTTTGACTGGCTCGGTTACTGCTGCTGCTGCTACCTATGCTTTGGGTAAAGTTTTCACTCAGCATTTCGACCAAGGCGGTACCCTGCTGACGCTTGATCCGGTTAAATCCCGCGAATTCTTTGAGAAAGAATTCCAGGCAGGCCACATGTTCATCACAGATGTAACGAAAGCCGATAAGGACGGAGCAGAAAAAAAAGAAAAGAAAAACTTCGGTTCTTTCTTCACCAGCAAAAAAAGAAAACAACAAGAAGCGGAGCGCCTCGAACTGATTCAGACCAACAAAGATCTGATGGCTTCAGTTGCTCAATTGCGTGAAGAAATCGCTGCGATTAAACCTGCTTAATTTGGTTGAAAGGTACTGGTCGTATGACGTGGTTTGAAGCCCGAAGGTTTCAAATTGCGTCATACGCAATGTATTGACCCTGAATAATTTAGCGCGTATTGGTGTTGATGCGGATCAAACTTTTTTTCAACAACATTGCAAGCTAAATTCAATTTCGTTACTCCATAAATTTTGATCAACATGTCAACTATTGATAACGGCGTGGAACAACGCCAACAAGCCAATGACATCACCCTTCGCAGAACCCTGTACGCTGCCGGCGCCGGCCTGATTCCGGTACCTGTTTTGGATGCGGCTGCATTGTTGAGCGTTCAGGTTTTGATGATTCGCGACATTGCGCGGGTGTATGGTGCAGAATTTAAAGAACAGCGTGTAAGATCGCTGGTAACAACCCTGGTTGGAGATGCGGCAACCGTCGGATTGTTTAAATTCATTCCAGGAGTCGGTACTTTTTTGGGTGGTCTTTCTGGTGCTACAGTAGGTGCGGCGGCCACGTATGCATTGGGCAAATTGTTTACCCAGCATTTTGCACAAGGCGGCACGTTGTTAACCTTTGATCCGGTGAAATCGCGGGAATTTTTCAACAATGAATTTGAAAAAGCCATTCCGGAATTGAAAGGAGTTGCGCCAAGCCATGACTTGTTAAGCTTTGATCTGGTTAAAACGCAGGAACATTTTAATAAAAAATTTGAAGCCGATTCTAACCGCGAAACGTTGGAAGGAAACAAGGCGCTTCAGGCAGAAATCTTAGCGTTTCAACAAGCCATCGCCGCTATGCGCGATCAAAAAACAAGCGCACCGGCTCCTGCTCCAGCCCCCACTCCAGTTGCTGTAGACATCGACCTGGATGATCTCAAAATTGTTGAAGGGGTAGGCCCTAAAGTAGCCACCGCATTGAAGGCGGGCGGTATCAAAAATTTGCAAGACCTCGCAGCATCCACACCGGAAGCCATTACGGCGATTCTTGAAAAAGCAAAAGGTAATTTCAACCTTGCTGTACCAGACAGCTGGCCACAACAAGCAGCATTCGCTGTAAATGGCGACTTGGATGGGCTTAAAGCATTACAAGCAGCGTTGATTGCCGGACGCGAAACTGCATCATAAACAATGGGACTGGTATATATTATTGTTTACGCCACCTTTTGCATCCTGGTCGCTTATGCTGGCAGGCATGTTCGGATCGGCTTTTTCGGAATGTTGTTTTTATCTGTTCTTCTAACGCCTTTAGCGATGGCCATTCTGGTGTTTTTGATGGAACCACGCAGGAGCAGCATGAAGAAAAAAAATAAGTGAACATTCCGAGTATGAATACGGATGTAATGGCACGGTCGGAGGATCGTGCCGTTGTATGGGCCATTGAAAACAAGCGGCGCCTGCGCTTAGATGAATGGGAAAACCTGTCGCGGCGCATCCCGGAGCGTTTGTTGCAACCGATCCTGCAATTTCAGCGATGGGAGGATCGGCAGGCTTCCTTGTTTGGCAAATTGCTGTTGCAGGCAGCTTTGAGCGCAATGGGGGAGGCAAGGGATTTGATCTGTGCCCTGGATTGGGATCAATATAAACGGCCGTATCTGCCGGGCAACATTGATTTTAACATTGCGCACACGGACGGGTTTGTGCTGTGCGCATTGCAAAAAAACGGGCGCATCGGTATTGATGCAGAAGCAATAAAACCGGTTTTTATACCGGATTACAAAGCAGTTTTTACCAAAACGGAGTATGTAAAATTGCTTACTGCTCCCAATGAGACGCTGCTGTTTTTTGAGCTTTGGACGAAAAAAGAAGCCGTAATGAAGGCCGACGGCAAGGGTTTTTATTTGGATCCAAAAAGCATTTCTGTTGACTCGGATCGAATAATACTTGGCGATAACCAGTGGATAATCAGTTCGTTACAGGTACATGAAAGCCTTGTTTGTAATGTGGCATTGACGCATGAATTACCGATTGATTTGAATTGGTTTACGCTTGAAACGCTGCTATCAGACGCCTTTCAAGTTACAGATGAACGATTTTACGACTACATGAAAAATGAATGCTAATCGAAGTAAAACGACGCTGATCTGTTTGCCCTTTGCGGGTGGAAGCAAATTTGCTTTTCATCCGCTGGAGGAGTATTTGAGCGAT
>JBAXTB010000373.1:0-5655 GCA_037130425.1 Bacteroidota bacterium | reverse complement strand
AAAAAATTACTTTTTATCCTTTTCTGCGCCGCGAGCGCTTTGTTTACATTCAGCGCCTGCAATGGCACCGATGATGATGTTACAACCCCAAAAACTAAAACCATTGCCGAATTGGCGCAAAGCACCAGCGATCTGTCTATTTTGGTAGATGCGCTTACCTACACCGGCTTGGTGAGTGTGCTAAACGGCACCGATGCTTACACGGTTTTTGCCCCAACAAATGCGGCATTTACTACGCTGCTCACGTCGCTGGGCGTTTCTAAAGTAACGGATGTTGATAAAGCCACCTTGAAAGCGATCCTGCTTTACCACGTGGTTCCAGGTACGGTGAAATCAAGCGCGATTACGACCGGTTATGTAAAATCATCTTCTCCGTTCGGCGCTACCACCAGCAACCTGAGCCTGTACATTGTAAAAGACGCTTCTGGCGTAACCATTAACAACGGCGCAAAAGTAACCACCGCTGATGTTGAAGCCTCTAATGGCGTAGTACATATTGTTGACAAAGTGATTACCATCCCGAATATCGTAAACCACGCTTTGAACAACCCGAACTTCAGCACCTTAGTTGCTGCGCTTACCCGTACCGACTTATTGGTTGACTATGTGGGTATTCTCAGCGGCACAGGCCCGTACACGGTTTTTGCACCAACAAATGCTGCCTTTGCTGCCTTGTTGACCGAACTTAATGTACCGAACCTGAATGCCATTGACGCCAACACCTTGAACAAAGTGCTGCAATACCACGTAGTGGCCAATGCAAACGTATTGTCGTCTTCCCTGACCAACGGACAGGAAGTGACCACGTTCCAAACCGGCAAATTCACCATCAACCTGACCGGCGGCGCCAAAATCGTGGACGCCAACAACCGCACTTCCAACATTATTGTAGTGGACGTGCAAGGCTCAAACGGCGTCATCCACGCCATTGACAAAGTGCTGCTGCCGAAACTGTAAATCAAGCAGTTATACACAAAAATATAAAAAATGAGTCATTCCGAATTTTACGGGGTGGCTCTTTTTTTTGTGGGATCCTCAGTTTTGGCTGGCTCCGGCCTTATTCAAATCCCGATTTTGCGCCATTGGAGGCGGTTGAGAAAACCCGACGCAGGAGGGTCGAGTTTGGTTGCGAACCCGCCGGAAAGATCACGCCTAATTGAGGCTGTATCATAAGGTAACGTGGGATTTTTTCGCCAAATAAAAAGTTAAAATCGCGCCTAATTGAGGGGGTGACTGACAGTCACCCCCTCAATACGCCCGGTGATCCGAATAATATTTTGCGGATCATCCGTTAAATGTTTATAAAACGACTTATAATACACCCTCAATCACGCCTAATTGTCGGGTTGACTACCAGTCACCCCGACAATACGCTCGGTCATCAGAATAATATTTTGTGAACGATCCTCAAGTTGCTTAAAAAAGGACTTATGTCACATCCTCTAACGATGTTCAAATTAAGTATAAATGGTTTATTATCAACATTTCTTTTAAAAATTAAGGATGAGGACTTTCGCTTGTTGTTAGGGAATATTCATGCTTTTGTCATTTATTTGTATTTAGTCTAAATAGGATTAAAAGTTATAGCACCCGGTTTTTACTTTTGCGCCGTTCATTTCAAACCACTAATCATATATGTGTCATAAAATCCTACCATTTGCGATCCTTTCCCTCCTGCCCCTGCTCCTGAGCGCTCAGCAATCAGACAGCGCCGAAGCCATCCGCCTGCGCGAACTCACCGTTTCCGGCATCAAAACCGTGCGCGGCACCGGCCATCTTCCCGAAACCCAGGACGGGATCGTGTATGCCGGCAAAAAAAATGAGGTAATCATCATCGACAGCCTCGATGCAAACAAAGCAATCAACAATACCCGGCAAATTCTGGGGCGCATTCCAGGTCTCAACATCGTGGAAACCGAAAGCAGCGGTTTTACGGCCAACGGCATTGCTGTACGCGGACTCAACCCCAGCCAAAGCATCGACATGAACATCCGCCAAAACGGCTACAACATCAGCGCGGATGTGTTTGGCTACAACGAAGCATATTATGTGCCGCCAATGGAAGCCGTTGGTCGTATCGAAATGGTGCGCGGCGCGGCGTCTTTGCAATTCGGCAGCCAGTTCGGCGGCATGGTCAATTATGTGATGAAAGATGCGCCGTTGCACAAGCCGTTTGAGTTCACGACCTCTCAAACCATCGGCAGTTTTGGCATGTTCAACGCCTTTAATTCCATTGGCGGCAACTGCGGTAAATTCAGTTATTACGGTTTCCTGCAATACCGTTATATGGAAGGCTGGCGGCCAAACAGCCAGCAAACCCAGGTGTCGGGTTACGGCAAAATTCAGTACAAACCAAGCGAAAAATGGACCGTCGGCGTAGAATATTCCCTATTGCGCAACCGCATCCGGATGCCGGGCGGCTTGACGGACAGCATGTTTAACGCCAATCCGGAGACCTCCTCAAGGGCCAGAAACTGGCTCAAAAGTCCCTGGAATATCGTGACGGGTTTTGCTACGTTTAAACCAAACGCAAACACGAGCATTCACCTTAAAACCTCCTACCTGTTCAGCAGTCGCGCCTTGGTTTGGCGCAACGAAGAGGGCGGCGCAAGCGCGTTGGACGACATTGATCCGCAGACCGGCGCTTATGTTTCCCGCGAAGTGGGCAAACAAGCCATGCGCGGCTCTGCCACCGAACTGCGTTTTGCGCAAAACTACACGACCGGCAACATGCAACATACCCTTGCGGCGGGTCTGCGGTTTAGTTACGCCACTTTCAAGCGTCAGGGCGGCGGAGAAGGCACGACCGGCTCGGATTTTGACCTCTCGGTGTCGGGGCCATTTGAATATGTACTTGATTTTACGACCCAAAACATCGCGCCATTTGTGGAAAATATTTTCCGCCTCGGCGAACGGTTCAGCATTATTCCCGGCTTCCGTTTTGAACATATTACCAACACGGTCAAAGGCTATGTCACGGAAGAAGAAGTGATTCGCGCCGATGAAAAACGCAGCCGCAATATTCCCCTGTTCGGGATCGGCACAGAGTACAAAATCGGTTACAATACCAACCTGTACGCTAATTTTAGTCAGGCATACCGCCCGATTGATTACAGCCAACTCACGCCCTTCGGCATTAGTTCGCGCATCGACGCCAATTTGAAAGACGCTTCGGGCTACAATGCCGATTTTGGCTACCGGGGTACGGTGCGCAATTTCCTGAATTTTGACCTCGGTTTATTTTACCTCGCCTACGATAAACGCATCGGAATTGTCTTAAAAACCGATCCTGAAACCGGCGCGGAATACACGTTGCGTACCAATGTGGCCAACAGCGTACACAAAGGCGCGGAGGTTTATGTGGAATTTAACCCGGTAAAACTGCTGGCACCCTCGGCTAAAAGTGGTTTCAGCGTATTCAACTCCTTCGCGTACACGGACGCGCGCTACACGAGCGGGGAATTTAAAGGCAACCGCGTAGAGGCCGCCTCGAAATACGTGAACCGCACGGGCCTTTCCGTGTACCACAAACAAATGTCCGTGACCCTGCAAATGAACAATACGGGCGATGCGTTCGGCGATGCTACCAACGCGCGTCAAAGCGAAGATCCGGCTGCCGGTTATATTCCTGCGTACACCGTATTTGATGCAAGCGCCTCCTACAAAGTGAAAAATTATATTTTGAAATGCGGCATTAATAACGCGGCAAACAAATCTTATTTCACCAGACGCGCAGATGAGTATCCGGGTCCGGGGATCATTCCGGCAACGGGTAGGAGTTTTTATGCGGGTGTGACGGCTACATTTTAAAATATATTTTATCTTGCCCCAAAACAATTTTTCCATGAAACATATCGGCAATTTTCTGCTCTTAATTTCGCTATTTCTCTTCAGCGCCGCTTTAAACGCGCAAAATACCGTCGACCTCTATCCGACCAACTGGTGGGTGGGCATGAAATGGCATCAGGTACAAATACTGGTTCATGGCAATAACCCGGATTTGGGTAAAAGCCAGGTAAAAATCACCTATCCCGGCGTTAAACTCCTGCGTGTCAACCGCTTAGAAAACAGCAAATACCTCGCGCTTGATGTAGATGTGGCCGCAACCGCCAAACCCGGCACCGTGAAAATCCAGTTTACCCTCAACGGCAAAACTGAAAAATACGACTGGCCACTTAAGGCGCGCCGCACAGGCAAGGGCCAGGCCTACGCGCAGGGCGTAACTTCCTCGGATTTTATTTACCTGCTCATGCCCGACCGCTTCAGCAACGGCGATCCTTCCAACGACCGCCTGCCCGGCTTCCGCGATCAAACCCTGAACCGCGACTCCATTTACCACCGGCACGGCGGCGACATACAAGGCGTCATCAACCACCTCGATTACCTGCAAAACCTGGGCGTGACCACCGTTTGGATGACGCCCATCATTGAAAACGATATGCCCAGCCGCACCGAACACGGCTACGCATTCACCAACCATTACAAAATCGACGCCCGCCACGGTGGCGCCGACGCCTACCATAAACTGAGCGACGCCCTGCACCAGCGCGGCATGAAGCTCATCCAGGACGCCGTGTACAACCATATCGGCAGTTACCACTTCACGGTGCTCGATCCGCCCATGAAAGATTGGCTGCACCAATGGCCCGTGTACACCAACACGACTTACAAGGATCAGTCGCTCATGGACCCTTATGCGGCCAAAATTGACCAAAAACGCATGAGCGACGGCTGGTTTGTGCCGCAAATGCCCGATATAAACCAGCAAAACCCGTATGTGGCCAATTTCCTGATCCAGCACGCGCTCTGGTCGGTGGAGGAATTCGGCGTAGACGGCTGGCGCATTGACACCTATATTTACAACGACCTGCCCTTTATGAACCGCTGCAACAAGGCGCTCATTGATGAATACCCGAAAATGTCGATGTTTGGTGAAACCTGGGTACACGGCACACTCGACCAGGCGTTTTTTGCCGAAAACAACCTGAATATTCCGTTCAAAAGCAACCTGCCCGGCGTCACGGATTTCCAAACCAACTTGTACGGCATTGCCAAGGCCGTCAACGAACCCTTCGGCTGGACGGAAGGCGTGAACAAACTGTACACCACGCTCAGCAACGATTTTGTGTACAAAGACGCCATGCGCAATGTGAATTTCCTTGACAACCACGATATGACCCGCTTTTTTACCCAGGTAAATGAAGATAAAAGCAAAATGTGTATGGGCATTGCCTGGCTGCTCACGGTACGCGGCATTCCGGAACTGTACTACGGCACCGAAATCCTCATGAAAGGCAGTACCTACCCGGCTGACGGTTGGGTGCGCCTCGATTTTCCCGGCGGCTGGCCCAACGATGCCAAAAATGCCTTCACGGGCGCGGGCCTAAGCGCGGACGAAGCGGCCATACAGGCATACACGAAGAAAATTGCCAATTTCCGGAAAAACGCCTCGGCCATCAAAACCGGCAAAATGATGCAATACGTGCCCGACAACGGCCTGTACGTGTATTTCCGCTACGACAAAACCCAAACAATTATGGTCATCATGAACACCGACAAAACCGACCGGCAGGTAGATTTTTCCAAATTTGCCGAACGCACGGCGGGCTTTGTGGTCGGAACAGATATTGTAAGCGGCACGGCGCAGAATTTGGC
>JBAXTB010000372.1:0-5695 GCA_037130425.1 Bacteroidota bacterium | reverse complement strand
ACATACAATCCTTTCAGGATTATAAAAAACGGGGTTAAATATCTATTTTATTGAAAATCAAATAATTAATCATTTAATAAAACCAATTTTCCCACTTTAACTACTCCATTCGAAAGCCCCAAAGAATAGGCATAAACACCCGAATGCTTGAGTTCATCCGACTCAATCCGCCAAATTTGTTCACCTGTTGCACACGACTGTCTTTTTTCAAACACAACATTTCCCAGCACATCGCGGATCATAAGCGAGACCTTATCAGGCCGGGCCAATTCAAAACGAAAAGCCGTTGCTGTTGAAAACGGATTCGGTTGAATTACAAGGTTTTGAAGCGGCTCTTCTATACTGCCAGCGCTTGTTCCTGAAAACTGCAAAGCCAAGGCGGAAATGCGGTTTTCGGTATACACTTCGGGTCGCATACGCACAGGTGCAAGGCTTATATTGTTTGATAAAATGCCCGCTTGCTTTGCCCTGATTTTCAAGAAAAACAAAGGACTTGAATCGCCCGCGAGCGTTGTAGAAAATGACGGATTCCAACTTACCGACAAAGAACTTCGCCCATGCAAGGCCGTATTTTCAGGTTTTACAAAACTTGAATCCGCAAATACAAGTCCTTCTAAAACAACAAATTGCGTATCAAAGTGCATTTCAAACTGAAACCCTTCCAGCAATTGTTCGGATGAAAAGCGTACCGGTACTTGTTGTATTTCAGTATTTGAAAAGTGTACATCCGGCAATTTCAAATAAAGCGTATCGGGCAAGTCCCGCGCCATTGCGCCATCCGTATTATTGTTCATATCGCCCACTTTGATGCCTATAAAATCAAGGCCGCTCAGGTTTTGATGCAAGGAATCAAGCACGATTTCTTCCGGGAAAGGCGCTGAAAACGGGTTGTTGGGTGTTTCAAAATGAAAATTGGCCGGGATAAAACGCCAGGACGTAACACCTGGAATCGTATCATAAATGCCAAGAATCAGTTTGCGCAACTGCACAACGTCAAAAGTCGTAACGGAACCTGATTTATTGGCGTCAGCGGCGATCAATTTATAGGGTGACGTCAAGGGTTGAAGGCCCAATATATGCTTGGAAATCAGCAACAAATCAAAGGTGGAAAGCCCGTTAAACCAGTTTGCGTTGTTGTACGGAATCACGTGGTACGTGCTGTCCGAAGCCACATCGACAAACTGGAACATTCCGGTCGAATCGCAGTCCGTATGCTGACTCAAAGTTGCGGAACGCAGCGTAACCGGGATGCCGCGCACTGTATCACCCGTTTCGGTTCGTACGCCGCCGCCGATGGTGTAATATTCGCCCGTGCTACAATAGTGCGCGGAGTCTTGTACAAGCACCGTTGTAACACAGGAAGCATGGTTGCCCGCCGCATCTTGCACGGTTAAGATAACTTGTTGATTTCCTTTGCTTTGACAAGAAAAAGAAGCCGGAATAACCGTTTTTTCAAGGGCGCCCGAAGAGCAGGCGTCGCTTGAGCCGCCGTCAAACCAGGCCGGGTTGAGCGTGATGGAGCCCCCTGTTTGAAGTTGCAGGTTTACGTTGTTTTTGCAAATCGCCGTTGGCGCAACTCCGTCTTTTACAACAAGTTGCGTCGTTTTTTGGGTCACATTGCCACAGCCGTCCGTTGCCGTAAATACAATTTGATGCGTACCTACCGGGTAATTTCCGGATGCATTGCTGCCGTTTGAAGTGGCAAAAAAGCTGTTGTTTGTAAGGGTCACATTGCCTGCGCAGTCGCTTGCGGTAGCATCTGAAAAATTTACCGACGCCTTGCAATCTGTTTGTACGGCCGACAAGGTCAAATCCGCCGGAACCGACAATTCAGGCGCTACATGATCCACAATATCAATGAGTTGCGTTTTTTCCCAGATCCCTGCGGAACCGGCATTTCCGGTATAGATACACCAATCAATTACTTTCCAGGCGCGCTTAATCCTACGGCAGTACGGCAAAGGCGCCGACGTGATTTGGTCCGTAAACGTGACGGATAAAGGCGAACAAAACAAACCGCTGATAACCGGTTCACCAGTGGCCGGCGGTTGTAAGGCTTGTGCATTTGCACAGTTATTTACGGTGACATTCAAAGGAAAATCAACCGCCACCGTACTAATCGGGTTGATGGTAATGACCTGGCTGCAACTTTTAAAGTTCCCCGAAGCATCGATGGCGCGCCAGTCACGAACATCCGTGCCCACATTGCAGGAGCCGATGCTGGGGTGTTCGACAAAATCCAGACTTGCTATGGCGCAATTATCACTGGCAACCGCTTGTCCGGTAAGCGCCAGATTGGTGTAATCCTGCAAACAGGAAATCGTGATATTGGGCGGGCAATACAGTTCTGGTTTTAAAAAATCGCGCACGGAAACATCCACTTCGCATATATTTTCAAGGCCGCCGCCATCCGTTACCTTCAATTGAATCGTTTTCGGCGCTCCTTGGTCATCACAGGAAAACTGGACATTATCATGAAAATAAAGTCCATCCTTGCTAATGGAAAGCGTTACAGGGCCGCAATTATCAAAACTACCCGCATCCAAAGAAGCCGGCGTTAAATAGGCAATTCCTACAGCAGACAGCGACACCTGCAAGGCCGATTTGCATATTGCCTGCGGCGGCGTATTGTCCGTCACCGTCACGAGCATGGTTTTGGTGGCCGCATTTCCGCAGGCATCCGTAGCGACATAATTGACCACGTGCTCCCCGACCGGCACATTGTTAAAAGGCCCGAACCCCGAACCGAATTCCCAATTGGGCATAATCGTCACCGCCGAGCAATTATCGGTGGCCATCCCTTGGGGCAAGGTAACGCTTGTCGTACATGAAATGCCCGTCGTACCGACTGAAAAATAGCGGGCGCTACAACCAAGGGCGGCGTAACATCCTGAACCTTAATGATTTGTATCCGGTTCGAAACCGTGCTCGAACAAAAATCGACAGCCGTCCAAGTCCTTAAAATGGAATACCCGGCGGGCGGGCAATAGTTTACCCGCTGGTCGGAATAAGCCACATTTAACTCGCAGGCACTGAAAATCCCGATCGGAATACCGTCGACCGTAGGCTCTCCGGCAATGCTCAGATCATCGGGATTTTGGCTGCAATCCAGTGCAGGCAGGATAAACCCGTCGTGGCTGGGCGGAAACGTTACATTTTGAAGGGTAATGTGTTTGAGCCAGATGCGCTGCGTACAGGACGCCGAATTGCCGGCCTGGTCTCCCACCGTCCAATGTCGGTCGATGCGCTTGAGTACAGGAATACCGTTTTGTGTAACGCCACAGCCCAAGGTCGTTTCCTGGTCTATCCAATTCAAATTCAACGCATTCGCATCGGTGCAATTATCCGAAAAAGTCGGCAAACCCACCGTTTCCGGATCGGTATTTTGATTACACCAGATAAACTTATCGGGACAGGAAACAGTAGGCGGAAGTACATCATGCAAACTGATCGCGCAGGAACAACTGTTTCCGGAACTATGTAGAACTGTGGCTGTAATCGTCGTCCCGATATTGGAACAACTCAAAGGATTTGCAAGCGTATTTCCGTAATTATCAGTGAGTTCTACCGTTAATGGCCCAGGGCAGGAAGAACCGGCAGAGGGAGCAATCATGGAAGGCGTGATAAGCGCCGTGCCGGAAGCACTAAGGGAAACCTGAAGGCTGTTGTTGCAAACAAGGCTGCATTGAGCGTGCAAACCACTCCCGGTTAATGTCTGTAAAGACAAAAACAAACCCAAAGCGCGCAAAAATGGCTTTGGATCAATCGGTCGGGATGATTGTTTAAACGCTACTGCCATTAGGCCGTATGAAGATTAAACCGAGATTTGGTGTTAATTTACACAAAATCAATCGGGGTGAGTGCTTGTTTGAAATCGGAAGATGGAGGGGTATTAAACGTAGATCAAACGCAATGCCACCTTTAGTTAAAAAGACTTAAACAATCTCCCCATTCGACATAATCTCTACATCATACGTGCGCGAAGTCGTCGGATCCAAGGTATCATGCTTGGCATCTGCCATGCCTTCTGCGATAAAAATAACCCAGTCTTCATCAATGGTCGCCACGGCGCGACGAATCTTGCCGTCCTCCACTTTTGTAAACGCAATGACCTTACGATCAATGAGTTGTCCTTTATCGGTGAAGGTACAAAGCAGGTATTCGTAGTTCAGCAAAGTGGCTTTCCACCATACCAAGGCGATAAATTGTTCCGTGCCGTCGATGGCAAAACAAGGCACATATTCCGTAAATTCCTCATCCGCAGCGCCGTCGGGATCAAGGGGATGGATAAATTGCGCCACCATGTCCGGGGGAATCTGGTCGTTTTCCCGGCTGAAAAGAAGGTGGGTATCTTCACCAAGTGTTACCGGCATGGGAACCGGTGGGAACTTAGCGACAAAGTCAAAAAATGCGTGTTTCATGAAATAATAAATAGGTTGGCTATGTTCAAACGAGGTGTCATCTTGGGTTTAATGCCGTCAACTTAGTGAAGAGGTGTCATCTTCGAGGTACGAGAAGGTGACATCTCTGAACGTAAGCACTCACGATATTTGTTCTGAGGTGTCATCTTCGAGGTATGAGAAGGTGACATCTCTGAACGGAAGCACTCACGATATTTGTTCTGAGATGTCACCTCCTCCTTCGGTCGGAGATGACACCTCAGAACCGACGTTTAGTTGACGACATTGGACTTGAGTTCCCTATCACAGCGCTTCAGATAAAACATCTTTGTTAATCTTCCGGATCATCCCGCGCAGCACCGCGCCCGATCCGCCGACTTCCACAAATTCCGTGATGCCGTTGCTAATCATATTTTCAATGCTTTGCGCCCAACGCACCGGGGACGTGAGTTGAGACACTAAGTTGCGGCGAATCTCTTCCGGATCCGTAACCGGTTGAGCGTGAACGTTTTGATACACCGGACAAATCGGCGCAGCAATCGCCGTTGCTTGAATCGCCTGCGACAATTCATCCTGCGCCGGCTGCATCAGGGGCGAGTGAAAAGCGCCGCCAACGGCCAATACGACCACGCGTTTTGCGCCTGCAGCCGTGAGTTTTTCAACCGCCAGTTCAATGCCTTTTTTAGAACCGGAAATCACGAGTTGGCCCGGCGTGTTATAATTGGCCGGCACCACGATTTCATCGGTAATCGACGCGCAGATTTCTTCCACCAACGCATCTTCCATCCCCAACACAGCCGCCATTGTGCTTTCGGTCAGTTCGCAGGCTTTTTGCATGGCAAACGCGCGCTGGCTCACCAAACGAAGGGCATCTTCAAACGACAAAGCGCCCGCTGCGGCTAAAGCGGTGAATTCGCCCAAGGAGTGGCCAGCCACAGCGGCCGGTTGAAACGCCTCGCCGGCAATTTTCGCCCGCACGATACTTTCTAAAAAAACAGCCGGTTGCGTCACCTTCGTCTGGGTCAGGTCCTCCTTTGTGCCGTTAAACATGATATCCGTAATGCGCCAGCCGAGGATTTCATTGGCTTGCTCAAACAGTATTTTGGCTTGCGCATCGCTTTCATACAATGCTTTGCCCATTCCTTCAAACTGAGATCCCTGACCGGGAAAAACGTAGGCTTTCATTTAAAAAAGTTGTGTGACAGATAAAATCTAGAGTTATGCGGCACCGCTCCCCTTCAGGGCAATGTCATTGACTTAAGGATTTTAAAGTCCTGAAAGGACGAAATCATTAA
>JBAXTB010000371.1:0-5709 GCA_037130425.1 Bacteroidota bacterium | reverse complement strand
TTAAGATTACATGATTTAAGATGTAGTCACGTATTTCTGGTTATTGTGGTTGCTTTATTCGTATTTTTAACGGAAATGGGCGCTTACGGTAAAGGATTGGGCTTTCGAAATGCTAAGCGTTACCGCGCCATCTAAAATCTTAAATCATGTAATCTTAAATCTTAAATCCTTAAGTCAATGACATTGCCCCCACCTGCGCCAACAACCACTCCCGTTCCGCCGGTTTACACAATCCGCCCCATTACCTCCCCAAACCCGATCCGTTTCCCGTCCTCACCCGTCCAGGCGCGCATGGTCAGGCTGTCGCCGTCCTGCAAATAAGTGCGCGTGCTGCCGTCCTTGAGCGTGATGGGTTGTTTGCCGCCCCACGACAGTTCCAGCATGGAGCCGTAACTGCCCGGCGTGGGTCCGCTGATGGTGCCGGATGCCATAAGGTCGCCTACTTGCACATTGCAGCCGTTGACGGTGTGGTGGGCTAATTGTTGCGCAATCGACCAGTACAGATAACGCGTATTGGAGCGGCAAAGCAGCGTTTCGGCGGGTACGATGCCGGGCGGCGCGAGGCTCACTTCTAAGTGAATATCATAATGTTGTGCGCCTTTGGTTTTCAAGTAATCCAACGGTTCGGGTTGTTGTTTCGGACCTTTTACGCGGTGCGGCTTGAGGGCCTCCAGGGGCACAATCCAGGGCGACACGGTGGAGCCGAAGTTTTTACCTAAGAACGGCCCCAGCGGCACATATTCCCAGCGCTGGATGTCGCGCGCGCTCCAGTCGTTGAACAGCATTAATCCGAAGATGTATTCGTCGGCTTTTTCGGCGGGAATGGGTTGGCCCAGCGGAGTTTCCTTGCCGATAACAAAGGCCATTTCTAATTCAAAATCGAGCTGGCGGCTGGCGGCGTAGATGGGCGTGTCAGGTTCGCCGCCGGGGGGCAGAATTTGACCGTGCGGACGTTTGATCGGCGTACCGCTTACTACGATGGAGGAGGCGCGGCCGTGGTAACCCACCGGCAACCAGCGCCAGTTTGGCAGCAAGGGATTGTCGGGCCGGAACATTTTACCCACATTGGTGGCGTGTTCGATGCTGCTGTAAAAATCGGTGTAGTTGGGTATGCGGATCGGCAGGAGCATGGTGGCGCTGCGACGGTCGCTGAGCAGTTGATCGGCATTGTCGGGCCGTTGTTCCAGGCAGAGCCATTCCTGCACTTTGCGGCGCACCCGACCGGTTACGGGTTTGCCGAGGGCGATGAAATCGTTGAGGGTGTTTTGGGCAAATATTTTGCTAAAAAAACGGCGTTTTCCGAACAAATTCGCTTCGGCCGCTGCCTGCAAGTCGAGGATATAATCGCCGATACCGATGCCGGCGCGCGCGCGACCCTCGCCCGTGTGAAATACGCCAAAAGGCAGGTTGTACAAGGAAAAATCGGAGTCGCCGGGAATAGAAAGCCAGGAATGCATATTGATTGTTGGTTTGATTATACTAAACGCCGCCTGAAAGGCAGCTACTTCGCGCTGATTGTCAATCACTTAGGCCGAAGGCCATGCACAAAACTATCCAGCGCGAAGTATAGGCTGCAAATGTCTGAATAAAAACAGGTGAAATAATTGAAAAATATAGGTAAATCCCTTGAATTTATTTCTATTTGCCGGATGAAACACCAATTGGTCACAAAACAACATATCATCGCGTGGTATCAGGATGGCCCGCCGGATGATGTTCCACTGTTGCTGCTGCACGGATTTTGCGAAGATGCGTCCGTATGGGACGATTTAGTACTTCGAAAGCCGCATTTACCCATACTTCGGATGGATTTGCCCGGTTTCGGCGAATCGCAAGTACCGGCTGCCGGCACAATGGATGCCTACGCGGAAGCCGTGGCTGCCGCCTTGGATGCTGCGGATGTGCATACATGCGTGTTGGCCGGCCATTCGATGGGCGGTTACACGGGACTGGCTTTTGCCCGCCGTTTTCCGGAGCGGCTTGCGGGGCTTTGTTTGGTGCATTCCCACCCTTACGCCGATACGCCGGAGCGCGTGGATGCCCGGCGCCGTGGTATTGAGTTGTTAAAATCGGGTAAAAAAGACCTGTATGTGGCGCAGCTGTTTCCGGGTTTGTTTGAACCAAAATTTGGAGACAGCCACCCGGATCTTTTGGCGGATTTGATTAAAAAAGGCCAACAAGGGCCGGCAGAAGGCATTATTTGCGCCCTGGAAGCCATGATGAACCGGGACGATCACAGCGAAACGCTGCGGGATTTGCAATGCCCGGCGGCTTTTTTGCTTGGAAGCGCCGATATGCTGGTTCCGCAGGATCAGGGTTTGAAAGCGGCGGTGTTGCCTGCTATTTCCAAGGTGCATCTGATGCCGGGTGTGGCGCACATGGGCATGTTTGAAGCGCCGGCTGAAACGGCGGATATGCTGGAAACGTTTTACGGGTATTGTATCGGGCGTTTGTCGAACACAAATCAAGCATAATATTCAAAAATGCCCAATTTTTACGCGTTTTTCTTAGTTTTTATCGGCGGCGGCTGCGGGAGTGTGCTGCGGTTTGGGATCGGTTTTGCCATGCAGCCCATCCAGTTGCGGTTTCCCTGGGCGACGCTTTTGGCCAATGTTACGGCCTGTTTTGTCATCGGCGTGCTCACCGGCCTGGCTCTGAACGGCAGCATCAGCGACCAACGCAGGTTGTTGTTGGCCACGGGTTTTTGCGGCGGATTGAGCACTTTTTCTACGTTCACGGCCGAAACCTGGCGCTTGTTTTACGAGGGCCAGTCCTGGGCAGCCTTCGGTAATATCGTTTTGAGTTTGACACTTTGTTTTGGTTGCCTACTTTTGGGTTTGAAAATAACAGCCTGACCATTTACACCTAACCTATGAACGAGGAAATTCTCGACCGGATCCGCCAATTAGAGGAAAAATACGCCGCCATGGGGCAAGACATGAAGTCGTACCTCGACGGATTATTGTACGCCGAATACCTGACTTACTGGGATTATATCCACCTCGATACCCTGCTGAGTCTGCAAAATCCGCGCACGCCCATTCCCGACGAGCGGATTTTTATCATGTACCACCAGATCACAGAACTCTATTTCCGTTTGTCGCTGGATGCGATTGCGCTGCTCAGTCAGCAGGACGGCGCGCCTACGATGGAATTGTTCAAACGCCAGTTGATTCGCCTGAACCGCTACTTCAAAAACCTGATTGATTCCTTCGATATTATGGTGGACGGGATGGATCGCGACGAGTTCCTGCGTTTTCGCATGAGTTTGTTGCCGGCCAGCGGGTTTCAAAGCGTGCAATACCGCATGATTGAAATTGCCAGCACCGATTTGCGGCAACTTGTACATCCTTCCAAACGCGAACTGGCTACGGGCGTGGATGAAGTGCGTTTGCTGGCTTCCGTACTCTACTGGAAATCAGGCGCTACGGAATTAGCTACAGGCAAAAAAACGCTTACATTAAGGCAATTTGAAGAAAAATACGCCGAGGAAATCGTGCGTTTTGCGCAGCAATACCAAAAACACAACCTGCGGCAATTGTATTTAAAACTCTCTGCCGAAGACCAAAAAGACGAAGAAATCCGCGAATTGCTGCGCACGTTCGACATCAATGCCAATGTGCGCTGGGCCTTGTCGCACTACCGCTCAGCGGTGCGTTATCTCGACGCTAAACCCAAGGAAATAGAAGCCACTGGCGGTACCAACTGGCAAAAATACCTGCCTCCTCGGTTCCAGCGCGTGGTGTTTTTTCCGGAATTATGGACGGCCGATGAGTTGGAAAATTGGGGTAAATTTCTTGAAATCTAAGGGCTTTTATGGCAAAGCAAAAATATTACGTCGTCTGGGAAGGCCATCAACCGGGCATTTACGACAATTGGGAGGCTTGTAAAAAGCAGATCGACGGGTTTCCCCAGGCGAAATACAAGAGTTTTGACAGCAAAGCCGAAGCGGAGGCTGCCAAAAAGGGCAATTACTGGGCGTTTATCAAAAAAGCGGAGCCGCCTAAAACAGCCGCGTCCAAATCGCGGGCGTCCATCAACAAAGACAGCATGGCCGTCGACGCGGCCTGTAGCGGCAATCCCGGCGATATGGAATACCAGGGCGTACACATCGCCACGGGCAAACGCATTTTCCACGTCGGTCCGCTGGAAGAAGGCACCAACAACATCGGGGAGTTTTTGGCCATTGTACACGCCCTGGCCTGGCTCAAACAACAGGATCGGCCCGATATGCCCATTTATTCAGATTCAAAAACGGCGCAATCCTGGGTAAAAGCCGGTACTTGTCGAACCAAATTAGAGCAAACCAAGCGCAACGCGAAGATTTTTGAACTCATTGACCGGGCCGAAAAATGGTTAGCCGTGAACAAAGTGACCAATCCGATCATTAAGTGGGAGACGGAATTTTGGGGCGAAATTCCCGCAGATTTCGGTCGGAAGTAACCGTTTTACCAGGATTATAGTGGATTTAAAGATGGATGGATAAACCATGGATTTTATTTGGATTAGAAGACAGCCATTTTCATAAGCACTTTGCGTTGACCATAACTACCCACTTTTGGAATTTTCGATCAATTTACGGTCTTTTTTATTGCTGATTGCCATGTTGCAGGGGCTGCTGATCGCCGGATTACTGGTGTATCGGGGTCTGCACGGCAAACGCACCCAGGATTTTTTGCTGGCTTTGCTGCTGTTTTTCCTGGCTTGTTCGCTCATCGAACATTTTATCGGGTTCATGGGCGTGTACGATTACATGCGCGAGCAGGGGCACGATCTGACGTATTTCCCGTTTTCCAACAATTTTATGTGGGGTCCGCTGATCTGGCTGTATGTGCAAGCGGTTACCGACGTTGATTTTAAGTGGCAACGACGGCATTATGTGCATTTTTTAGCGCCTGCCTTGTTTTATGTGCTGCATTTCGGCATTTGGTTGCTGCCGCAGGATGTCAAATTTGCCTATTTCGGTTCGCGTTTTAGTTTGATCGAGCAAACGTTGGTGGATGCGACATTTTACGTCCTTATTTTTCAATACATGTACCGCGCGCTGCGCCGCTACAACGAATACCGGCGCCTGGTAGATGCGGAATACTCGAACACGGCCCGACTTACCCTGGCTTGGCTGCGCAATTTTATTTATGGTTTCTGGGCCTATCTGATTATTGATTTCTGTTTTGCCCTTATCAATTTGATTACGCCCTTACATTACGTGGAGTATTACTGGCTGCAACTGATCCGGGCGGCGCATTTGTACTATATCAGTGTGACGGGCTGGGCTTTTGCGCAAAAATTAGAGGTACACTACGACGCGCTCGAACGCCGGGAAGCGCCCATTGTGCAGGAACTGACGCCGGCGGCAAAAGGCTTGTTTTCTGAGGAGGAATTGCAAGCGCGCAGCACCCAACTCATGGCCTTTATGACCGAACAGCGGCCCTGGCTTGATCCGGAACTGACGCTTTCGCAGCTGGCCGCGCGCACTAACCTGAATACTTCGCAACTTTCCTACCTGATTAATGCGGGTTTCGGCAAAAATTTCAATGATTTTGTCAATGCGTTCCGGGTGGAGGAGTGCAAACGCAAAATGTATGACCCGGACAATAAGCATTTATCGCTGCTGGGCGTGGCGTTTGAATGTGGGTTTAATTCCAAGGCGACGTTTAACCGGGCGTTTAAAAAAGTGACAGGGTCGGCGCCGAGCGCGTTTCAGGGGTA
>JBAXTB010000370.1:0-5738 GCA_037130425.1 Bacteroidota bacterium | reverse complement strand
TACCTGCTGTTCGCATGGTTCGTGGTGCAGCATGGTTCGGCGCAACAAGGCCAAACCAACGTCGCCTGCCAAAACCTTTCCTCGGAGGTGTTTTATACGGGGGAAGTCTTTTTTAGCTACGGCAGCAGTTCCAATGCTTTCAACGCAACCAGACGCATGAACACCACGATCGGGCAAGCCGTGATTGGTGAATCGTTCAACCAAGACTACAACAGCGGTTTTGGTTTCTGGTCGAACCTTTTATTGGCGCCCTCCGCACCTACTGTTATCTGCTCGGAAGGCGATCTGCCGGATCGAATCAATGTGAATTGGCAGACGGATCCACTCAGCCCGGTTGCAGTGGGCGGGTTCAATATTTACCGCGACGGCGTGCTGCTCTCTACGGAGGACGCCGACGTTCGCTCTTTTGTAGATTTTAATGTCATTGCCGGGCAGTTTTATACTTACAGTGTATCGGGCAAAAATCAGTTTGGAGAAGGCTATAAAGGCGCTTCCCTTGGTTTCCTGAACCCCAACGGGGTGGTGACTGGGGAAGTGCGCACCTTGAGCCAAAATCCGGTACAGGATGTGCTTGTTACGCTCACACCTACCATTGGCGCCGCCTTGGAATTTAATGGTTCCGATAAGGTGTTTGCGGAATACAACCCGGTGCTGAATTCGACCAAATGGTCGGTTTCCTGCTGGGTAAAACTGTACAACAACAACGACAATGCGGGTATTCTCGACTTTGGTTCGGCCATAAACAAAAACTTCTGGATCCATACCACCGCGTCAGCAGCCGGCAAAGGGATTGTGGCAGGCGTGGGCACGGGCAGTGGCGCAGAAACCATGCAGTACATTTTTCCTGCTGCTACCAAGGACGACTGGCATTACATCACCATGACTTCCAATGGTATGTCGGTGCTGCTGTATGTGGATGGCGAATTTGTCACAACCAAAATGGTGGCCAGTGATCGGGATTCTTCCCAAATCTATTTCGGTAGCAAAACCGGCGATACCGGCTACTACAAAGGCAAATTAGACGAGGTACGCTTTTACAATCGCCAGTTGTCGCAGACCGACCTTCAAATGGGCATGAACCGCACCGTGAACAGCAATGCCAATGGGCTTTTGGCCTACTGGAAATTTGACGAAGGCGTAGGCTCTAAAAGTTTCGACATCTCTCCAAACAAGATCAAAGCCTATTTATGCGGCGCATCCTGGACGAGCGACAAACCGGAAGTGCAAAACGCGGGCATCACCAATGCGCAGGGTATTTTCAAGATCGAAGGGGTCAATTATGGCCCGGGAACGACCTTCACGGCCTCCGCTGCAAAGAAATTCTATTTCAATCAATCGCTGGAATTCAATGCTTCCAACGAACAATATGCGCAACTGACGCGCTTTGACCTGCATGATACGTCAACGGTCACGTTTGCTGTAAAGCCCTTTGATCTGGGGAGTAGTATGACGGTGCTGTCAAAGCAGGGTGCGGGCGGGCACGATCAGTTTATCGCAAGCATCGTGGCCGGCGCCTTAAAAATCAAGATCGGCGATTCAGAGTTTTCCTACGGAACGCTTTCGGCCGGCTTCCACCACGTGGCGGTAACCATGCTGCAAAATGGTTCGACCGTTTTGGCCAAGGTTTATGTGGATGGAGCACAGGCGGGCGCAGAACAGAGTTTTACCGGGGTGGATGCTGATTTTAATACCGGTACACCCTGGCAACTGGGAACCAGAATTGTTGGCGGCAACAACAGCAATTTCTTTACGGGTTTGGTGGATGAAGCAGCATTTTTCAACAACAACCTTACATTGCCGGAAATTCAACTGTACGCGAATACGGGTACGGAAATTACGAATGCCCACCTTAAAGACTATTTCAACCTCAACGAAGGATTAGGCGACAGCATTCAGGATCTTGGTTTTGCGCTCACGGGGCGTGGCGCGCTGCATGGCGCAAGCTGGTCTGTTTCGGCATCCATTGAGCAAACCCTGCCGCATACGTTCACGCCCAATAGCCGCTTAGTGACGCTTAATCCAAGCAACACGAGCACGGATGGGGTGCAGTTTACCGACCAAAGCCTCGTACCCGTGTCCGGTTACGTGCGCTACGATGGCACGAACTGTTTCGTGGAAGGGGCCGAAATCCTGGGAGACGGCGCGCACTTTGCCCCGCCGGTATTTACGGACAAAACTGGCAAGTTCATCTGTGAACTCGAACCTGGCTCGACGGTCAAACTCTCGGCCAAGTATAAAAGCCACACGATTGTATTGCCTTTCTGGGAGATTAGAAACATTGCATCACCCGTGGCCGGGATTTTGTTTCGCGACATCACCAAACGTGAAATTTCAGGGCAGCTTGCCGGCGGTCTTTGCCGCAAATCAGTGATACCTGATTTGGCCATCGTCAAAGTAAAAGTCGCCTCGGAAGATGGTTGCTTTGAAAAAGTGATCCAGCTTACCCATGCCGATAATGAAGGTGGTATGTTCAAGTTTACCAACCTGCCGCCTAAACCAATGGTCATTTCGCTCATTGAACATTCTAACGCATTGATTTATAATTATTTCCAATTGCAGGGTGGCGCGACACTTGACCTGACAGACAGCAACATGGTGAAGGATTTTATCTATTTCTCACCGCCTCAAGTTGAATTAAGCGCATTGGATACCAACAAATGTGGCGACCCGATGCTTGTGCAATCGGAAAAATACACCACGGAAATCCGTGTTTATCAGGATTATGATGGGGGGCGGTGCTACTTGCAAGATGCTGATATTTCCATTTTTAACGAAATTTCAGACAAACCACAGCTTGATACCACAATGACAGGCGGCAAATTGAAGTATAAATTTGTCGCAGGTTTGCCGCAATTGACTTCACCGTATATAAAGTCGCTTACGGTTTCGGCGACAGCCAATGATCAGAGCGCAGACAACACTTTAACTGCGGTCGTGCTCGGAAAACGGGCTCGGCAGGTTAATTTCACCTCCACATCTCCGGAAATCCCCATCCTGATTTTGCGTGACCCGCCCGGCGACGGAAGTTCTTCCCGCATGGAAAAAGGCTCGGAATTTTGCCTCAGCGTCGGGTTTGGCATCACAGAAACAACCGGAGAAAAGTCTGAAATTGTAGAGAAAGTTGGACTTGACACGGAGATTGCAACGGGTATCGGGGTAGAAAAAACGACCAAAATTGAAGCAACAGACACCCAAACTTTTTCTGTAGAGGCTACACAAAGCGCTTCCCTCAGCACCAACCTCGAAACCTGTGTCAGTTTGAACGAAGTGATTCAAACGAACGGCGATGAAGTGATTACAGACGCTGACGCGGATTTGTACATGGGCGCAGCCATGAACCTGCTGTATGGTATCACGGACGATTTGATTTTTGATACGGCTACTTGCTCATTCAAACTGACCACTGGTTTGATGGTATTACCCGACAAATTTGCAACGACCTTTATTTATTCTCAGTATCAAATTGTAAATTCCGTTATCCCGTCCCTTGAATTAGTCGGCGATACCACATCCGCAAACCGCTGGAGAGAAATTTTGCAAAAGAATCAGGACGAGAAAAACAAAGCGACCTTCCTGGCAAACTACTCTTTTGATGCAGGTGTGATCTATGACCAATCCTCCTCAATTTCAGTGAGTTCTTCGGTAGAATTTAGTTATGAATTCACGGTAACAGAAACCATCGCCAATGAATTGGGCATAGAAGTAGATGGCAATGGATTGACGGGTACGCTTGAGCAGACCTTGTCGCTGGGCCTCAGCGCCAGCGCTTCTATTAATAACAACTCAACTAAAACGGTTGGTTTTACCCTTGCAGACAATGATATAGGCGATTATTTTACGGTAGATGTGAAAAAAGATGCGGTGTACGGAACGCCCGTTTTTAAAACCTTGTCCGGCGCTTCGTCGTGCCCATACGAGAAGAACACGGTGCCGCGTGAAGAGGTTGCCCTTTCCGTCGACCACCAGGTGGTTAACAATGTTCCGGAGAATGACGCGGCCGTATTCAAATTCACCTTGGGCAATATCTCCCAAACAGAAGAAACGCGTGAATACTTATTCGGCATTATTCCGGAAAGTAATACGGATGGCGCGGTCATTAAAGTACAAGGCGGCAGCCCTACGGATCGTCCATTTGGTTTGACGTACGCGGAAGGTCAGGATGTTGTTGTAACCGTCGAGCGCGGTCCCCTGGCCTACGATTATGAAGACCTTGAATTTGCTATTTATTCGGAGTGTGAGGACTCGCGCGGCGTAACATTGGGCTTAGACATGCTGGATCCCAAGTTTTACAAAAGTTTCAAAGTAGATGTACACTTCGTGGAGCCTTGCAGCAGGGTAGGCATTGGTTTCCCCTTGCAGGATTGGGTATTGACTCCGGCGAGTGGAAATGACTTGTTCATTACCCTGAACGATTACGATGTGAACGACCTTAATCTGGAACTTGTGCGCGTTCAATACCGCCGCACACAAGGCGATGGTTCCTGGATCAATATCGCAGAAATTCCTAAAGCCGACCTGGGGCCCTTATTTGAAATAGTGCCCTGGGATACAGATGGCCTGGCAGACGGGCTATATGAAATACGGGCGGTGGCACAGTGCGTCGGAGGCTTGGAATCAGGTATTTCGAAGGTGATCAAAGGAAAGATCGAGCGCACGGCGCCTGCAATTTTTGGAACGCCACAACCTGCTGACGGTGTGTTGGCGGTCGGCGACGAAATTTCCATCCAGTTCACCGAGCCGATCCGTTGCGACCTGCTCATCCAGGCAGATTTTACGAACAACAACAACATCGGCTTGTATGATACTGAAACCGGCAATTTGGTAGACGCCACGATCAGCTGCCAGGGCGATAAAATCATCATCGTGCCCAATGTGCCCAATCGTTTCATCGAAAACAAGGTACTTCGGGTGCAAGTGGACAATATTAAAGACCTGGCTGGTAACCCCTTTGTACACACGCAATGGGAATTTGTGGTAGACCGCAATCCGGTGCATTGGGAAGGCGGTAAAGTCATTGTGACCAAGCAAAAAGAGGAAACCATTACCGTTACCCGCCGTATTGTAAACGACGGCGGCCAGAGCACTGCCTACGATATTCAGGGCATTCCATCCTGGGTTCGGGTATATCCAAGTTCCGGATTGCTTCTGCCCGGCGCTGCGGATGAAATTACCTTTCAGTTTGACAGCAATATGGCCTACGGAAAATTCTTGGATACCATCAGCATCAATCCACCGGAGGGCTTCGAACCGTTGATTGTAGATTGCCGGGTATTGTGCAAATCGCCAGAGTGGGGATTTGACGCGCCCGCGTACTCGCAAACAATGAATTTTGCCGTGAAACTCAACATTGAGGGCGATTTGAGTAAGGATGAGGAAGACATCGTCGCCGCCTTTATTGACGGCGAAGTACGCGGTACCGCAAAGGTGCAATTCCTGCCGATCCTGCCGCCGATAGGAACGCAATACATGGCTTTTCTGACCGTGTACGGCAATGAGGACGATTTCAACAAGCCGATTCATTTGGAGATATGGGATGCTTCTGAATGCCTGCGCTTTGGCCAGGTAACGGAGTCGTTTAATTTTGAAGCAGACAATGTAATTGGCACGGTTGGAACCCCGCAGGTGATCCACACCAACAGTTTGGTGCGCCGCGATATACCGATTAACAATGGCTGGAACTGGATTTCCTTCAACCTGAAATTTCCAAATCCGGCCTTGAATCAGTCGCTGGTATCCTT
>JBAXTB010000037.1:0-25259 GCA_037130425.1 Bacteroidota bacterium | reverse complement strand
ATAGCCGGGAAAAATTTCCCAATCCTGAAAGGATTGTATGTAAAAACGTTATAAAACACATAAAATCCCTTCGGGATTTGGAAAAAACAAAACACCAACGTTGCTATAAACATATAATCCCTTCGGGATTTTTTGATGGTAAATAGTTACAAAATAATATTCTATCTGGAGCCATAAAAAAAGTCCACTGCAATACGATCCGCCAGCAATTTTCCCGCGCGGGTAAGCCGCCAGTTTTCGCCCGTTTGTTCAAGCCAGCCCTCTTTTGACATTTGGCGCAACACCGTTTCAAAATGCTGCAAAAACGGCGCGCCCAGGCTTTGAATATGCGCCGGCGACGCGCCCCAAATCGTGCGTAAAGTGGTCATAATGTATTCGTTATAACGCTGCGCTGGGGTTAAATGCTCTATTTCAAAAGGAATTTCACCCGCATCCAAGGCCCGAATATATTGGGCATTATTGGCCACATTCCATTGCCGCGAAACGCCGTTGTACGAATGCGCCGAAGGGCCGACCCCCAAATACGGTTCACCCAGCCAATAGCTGCTGTTGTGCCGGGCGTAACGACCGGATTTGGCAAAATTTGAAATTTCGTAATGGTCGTAACCCGCTTTTTCGACGGTTTGCATGAGGTATTCAAACTGGCGGGCCGCTTTTTCTTCTTCCACGGGCGGCTGTTGACCGCGTTTTACAAAAGTCCCAAGCGCGGTACCGTCTTCCACCGTAAGGCAATAGCAGGACAGGTGCGGGATGCCCAAATCAAGTGCAATCGCTACATTTTCAGCCCATTGCGCGTCGCTGGTGGTGGGCGCGCCGTAAATCAAATCAATGGTAAGGTCGTCAAAACCGGCGGCTAAACTAAGTTCCAGGCTGGCGCGGGCCTCCGCAGCCGAGTGCGCGCGGTTCATCCAACGCAAATCGGCTTCGCTAAAGGACTGGATACCGATGCTGAGGCGATTTACCGGCGTGTATTGCCGCAAATCCCGCAGTTTCTCGGCCGTCAGGTCGTCGGGATTGGCTTCCAGGGTAATTTCGGCATCGGGCGCGATGTGGTGCAGGCGGTTGATTGTTTCAAAAATTTGAGCCAGTTCCGCTGTGTCTAACAAAGAAGGTGTGCCGCCGCCGAAATAAACGGAACTCAGGGTTGCGCCGTTCAGGTAATCGGCCTGCAATTCCAGTTCCCGGATCAGGGCCGCCGTCATGGCCGGTTTGGCGCGTAAAGACGTGGAAAAGTGGAAGTTACAATAATGGCAGGCTTGTTTGCAAAAGGGAATATGCAGGTAAATTCCAGGCATGGTGCGACGGATGGGGGATTAAATACGCCCCAAAAATGACTTAAAATCGGGTTCGATTTGGGCAAATTCTGTTGCCGACAAATCTTGGTTGCCATACCAAACCCGTTCGTAGCGGCGGGTTAATTGCCGGAAAACTTGCTGGGCCGGATGCGCTTTCATTTCCGTCAAATAGTCGCGGTTGGTTTTTTCCCGCGACCAGCGTATGGCTTTTTTCTCGGATAAAGTCTTGATTGTCTGCAAGTAATACACGCGAATGGCTAAGGCAAAATTACCCGCCGCCAATGCCTCGCGCAAAAAACGGTCGAGGTCGGTTTCGTGGATATAATCGTCGAGGTTGTCGAGCGTAATTTCCACGCCGTCGCGCGCCAAACTGCGGTTCACCGGCGCTTGCAACATGCGATAAATGCCGTAACCGATGGCCAAAACGGCTAAAACGATGGCCAAACCTTGGAAAAACGCGCCCCAATTGGCGGTTCCGGCCGTCCAGTCGAATCCGCCCGGATCAATTGAAATCTGTGGTTGCGGCTTGGGAGGCTGAGGCACATCACGGCTGTAATCTAATCCGTTGGCTGCTTTATCCCATTGCTTTTGCTCCACAGGCCGCAGGGCAATCGGCGTGGGCGACGCTTGGCTGTAGAGGCCATTTGCGAAGGCGATGAGTAGGAAAAAGCAGATGTAAAAACGCATGTTATATTGTTGAAAAAGATTTACTCCCGCGCAAGCCCCCGAATCTTCCGGCCCTCGCCTATTTGCCCGATTCCGGCGTGTAAAGTATTCGCATCGGCTACTTCGCGGCAGGAAAAGTAAAACAAGCCTCCGCACAAAGTGTTGACAATTAATAAGGTGTATATCAAAATACTGCTCGCTACGGTATTGGCTACCGTTTTAAACAGCAAGGCGCTGCTTCCACCCGGCGGCGTCATCCAACTGAACAGTTGCAAAATCATGCCCCAAACGGGTGTGTCTAAAAACACAAACACCAAAATTCCAAGGTTGACGGTCAAAATTCCAAGCAAAACGCCTTGTCCGCTCTGCATCAGGCGCATCGCGCGGATGAGCGCCGTGATCGGATTGGCGGTTTCAAAAAACAACACCGCGCACCACAACCCGATAATCGGGAAAATACCCATCGCAAGCACCCAACTCCAAAACCCGGATCCAAGGCTGAAAATCCCCGCCACCATGGCTGCCGGGAAAACCATCGCCAACAAGCCCCCCAATATTCTGCCCCGATTTTCTACGGATTGTAAGGCAACCGGCATTTCGCGTTCCAGCACCAAAATGGCTACAAACGACAAGGCCGCCATGAGCAACACTTGAAGATACCAAAGAAAAGGCGCGGTTTCATTCATAAAAAAACGCCCGCAACCGCTGATGACGCCCAGCATTTCGTCTTTGAACAGGAACAATTGAGCCGCCCGCGCAGATTCCAATCCGTATATATACGTTACGAACAAACCCGCAGCGCCCAGCACCACCCGGTACAACAAGGGCGCCTGGCGACGCATCACGGTAAAAGCATCCGCCAGAACCTCCCCGGCGGTTTTAATTGCCCCAAAATCAATGGCTTCGAGTCGATCCGGGGGCAATTCTTTTTCGTATTCGCGGTTGCTGAATCCACCGGTTCGGGCCTTGTGGTAAGGGTACCAAACAAAATACCAGAGCATAAAAGCCAGCGAAACCAAGATAAACATACCCCGAAGCGGCGCCGGCGTACCAGTATAACGGGTAAAATATCCTTCAAAAATAGCGGCTAAGATGATGATCGGCGCAATGCCAAACAAAATTTTGAGCGCCCGACGCAAAGAGCGTTGAAATGCCTGCGAACGTTTGTACGTACCGGGAAACAACAAGCCCGAACCTGCGACTAAACCCGCCGCGCCCGCTACAATGATGGCCCCGATTTCCAAGGTGCCATGTATCCAAATCGTTAAAAAAGACTGCCAAAACACGCCTTTTTCAATAAAAAAGTATTGAAAAGCGCCCACCATGATCCCGTTGTACAACACCAAAAACACGGTGCCAATACCACCCAACACACCCAACACGGCAGTCATCAGCGCCACGCGCAGGTTGTTGAAGGCAATACCGAGCGTCATACCGAGCGGTTTGCTCTCCTTGTACACCGCCATCGGGTCGCCGTTTTTAATATTTTCGAGCGTCATGTTCACGTATCCATCGCCAAGGATTACCCGCGCGAAATCGGGATAAATGATGCTCGAAACGAGGCCAATGGTAAAAGCCAGCGCAAAAATACTGAACGACAGGGCGAGGGCGCGGCGTTCCTCCCACATCAGGTGGGGCAGTTCGTCGGTCCAGAATTGTTTGAGCCGCTCCTTGGGAAAACGTTTGCCCCGGTACACGATATGGAACACGCGCTGGGCTAAGCTATTGAGGTACATGCGCACCGAGCGGTTGGGGTAGTAGGTACGCGCGTACGACAGATCATCGGTGATCTGGATAAACAAATCGTTCAAACGCTCCGGTTCGTTGCGTTCGCGGCGCAGGATTTGTTCAAATTCTGCCCATTTTTCCTGGTTTTGCTCGATGAATTTGGTTTCGCGCATGTGGCGGCATCGGATTTAGGGGGCAAGTTAAGGGATTGTGGTCTTTTGAGCAGATAAAAATTCACACTTAGTTCTTATGGTTTTTGCCCCCAAAATCATTTACAAAATCTAAAATGTACGCCCCATAGCCCAATGTCATTGACTTAAGGATTTTAAAGTCCTGAAAGGACGAAATCATTAACACAGGGTAACACCCTGTGCCTTCTAAGCCGTGTGAGATCTAAGCCCTGAAAGGGCGAAATCATCCGGCGCTACGTATGATTCCGCCCTTTCAGGGCTTCTCAAAAACCTTGGCTATTTTAAATTGGGCGTTGCCCAATTCTAATGATTTCGCCCCTTTGGGGCTGTGGTAACTCTTAAGTCAATGACATTGCCCCATAGCCGGAAAAATGAAAAAATATTTAGTGGACAATACTGATTTTTCGGAATGTTGCCGGTTGGCCGGCACTGCTCACCCGAATCAGATAGCAGCCGTTTGGAAGTTGCTGTACGGGTAGTACAAGCGAAGAGTTCCCTGCTCCAACTTCCTGATTTTGTAATACTTGCCCAGTCATGGATAGTAATTCGATAAGGCAATTGGCTTCAACATCTTGTTCAAACACGATATTCACAAGGTCATCTACTGGATTTGGATAAACCGAAAAGCCCTTCATCTCTCCCAGTGGCCCTTTCACGCCTACACTTCCAAGCGTATCACAAGGCGCGTCTTTCCAGTCCCAGAGGCGGTAATAAGGCATATTGGGCAACAAAAAATTATTGAACACGGGCAGACGAACATTGTGCTGTTGCACGTTGCAGGCCAGTCCAGGCGCATCCGGATTTTCGATGACATGTAGGTACGGGGAGTTGTAGTTTGACACGCAGATGTAGATTTTATTATCGGGAGCGAGCAAGGGGTAGAAAAATCGGGTGGGCAGGCCAAGGTCGCCGAGAAAGCCGTCGTACACAGCCACCGTTTTTTCCGAAGCGATGATATCGGTCGCATGAAGATCGTATTGAAAAACGCTGTCCCAACGGGTCACGTAGAGGAAGCGCGAAGAAGGCGAAAAGGCAACTCCGCCGGGTTTTCCATTCAGACCGCTGAGGTCGTAGGTTTTGCTTACGCGCTCGCTGAGCAATCCGGAGCAGCGGTCGAAACGGTAGAGTTCAATGACCGAAAAAGACGAATCCGGTACAACCCCCGGCCAGTTAAAGCGGGCATACCATTGACCATTCGGCGAAAAGCAGGTATGGCCGAGGCCGAGATCGGTAGTCGGTATATCCTGTTTACCCACCCGATGCAGCCCCGTCGGATCAAGCAAGAAGCGGTAGAATCGGTTGCCAAGATAATAGGGCGCCAACAACCACCAGTCGCGCCCGTTGCCGTGGCGAACGGCGTTTATTTGAGCTGGAATTAGTGTGTCCGTAGAGAAAACAATATCTCGGTCGGTAACCTTCCCTAATCCACCATTTAGAGCCATGTTAACCTGAGCATAATAGAGTTTGATATAACTTAATGTATACCCCCCTAAAACAGGTGCCTGATGCACCTTAAATTGACCATAAATATATGTAATTTTGTTGCCTCCATTTGAATTAGGGAGCAAAAGATAACTCTGTATTGATGGCACGCCTCCTTCATAGACTGAATTAGGGTAGAAATTTTCGCCACCATCCATAATTTCGAAACCTCGGTTATAGAGGTTTTCGCCATTAGCAAAACAGGCCAAATTGCCCATTGAGTCACAAATTATTGTATTTGTTGCATCATACGGCAAATCCTTATTGATAAAGGTAACGATTGGGGAGCCATTCATAAATTCTATTTTACAAGCCCTGTAAGCAGTGTCAGGCGAGCCATAATTGCCACCAAGTAGCCAAACATTATCTTCCTTTTGAGCATGCAGATGTGACAAAGAAGAGAGCCAAAGGAAAATCATTACGGATAGCAGAATTTTCATATACATAAAACAAAGGCAGGGGTTGAAATCTTGCGGTAATAAAGGTATGCCTATATTTGAATTCAGAACAAGGACAAAATATGCCATTTCAATACCGACAGAATAACCCAATATGTTTTGGATTTTACTAATTTCTACAGCGCACCATGCCAAATCGTCGCCATATTCTCGACTTTTGCCTTAACAATGCAACTTATGCTCATAACAATCCTCTTTAATTGTTCACTTCATTACAATTCAAAATGAAAATAAAACTATCCATCCTTTGCTTCTTATATTTCGCCCATACCCTCTCCGCCCAATCCCCTACCTGCGATTGCCCAAAGGAATTCAACTGGCTACAGGAAAAAATCCGCACCAATTATCCGGGTTACAAAGACAAAATCACCGCCGCTACCCAAGCCGATTTTGAGCGGCATACGAACGAAATTCGTCTGAAAACAAGCGCAAATCCTTCGTCCGATAGTTGCCTGCAATTGTTGCGCAACTGGACGGCCTGGTTTCACGACGCGCACATGGGCATACAGTCCGGCGCGAGTGCGCCCGAAGACCCGGCGTTGGTGCGGGCGCGATATGCCCAAACCGAAACCATCGCGCTGGACGAAACAGCGGTCAAAACCCGACTCAGCCAACCCGACCGCGACCCGATTGAAGGTATTTATGTAAATGACAGCAAGGCGTATCGGGTGGCATTGCTAAAGTTTCCTGGCCCTGAGCGCGATTTTGCTGCGTTTGTTTTGAAAGCCGACAGCGTGTACTGGGTGCCCGGGCAAGTGAAGTTTAATTTAAAAAGAAAAACGGGCGATACGTATGATTGTCAATATTTTATGCGGGACCACAGCAGCCAAAACAAGGAGGTAAAATTTGACGCCGGCATGATTGAAATCCTCGGCATCGGTTGGTTTGCGATGGAATATCCACTTAAAAACGCAAGTTTAACCAAGGCCAACGGCAGCGGCAATTTTGAAATAAAACCCCTTAACGAGCAAACGCTTTACCTGCGTATGGCTACGATGGACGATACTTACCGCTGGGAATTTGAAAATCTCGTGAAGGAGAAACAAGCGCTGCTCGATCATTACCAAAACTGGATTATTGATGTGCGCGGCAACGGCGGCGGCAGCGATGTCACGTATTACCCGCTGCGCAAATACCTGTACACCAAGCCGGTTACCACCCACCGGGCAAATCTCTACGCCACCCACGACAATGCCGAAAAATTTCGCCTGTTGTCGCATGACCACAAATCAACTAACTGGTATGAGCGGCTGTATTACAGGCACTTATCTAAAAAAATGGAGCGCAACAAAGGTCAATTGATTGGCCAAAAAGGCTTGGGAACCACCAAGTTACGCGGCGCCAAAAAACTGCCGCTCAAGGTCGTGGTGCTGCAAGACAAAGGCTGCGGCAGTAGCTGCGAACAGTTCGTGTTGTTTGCGCAGCAAAGCGATAAGGTTACACTCATGGGCACGAATACATACGGCGTGCTTGATTATGCCAATGTCCACGTGCTGCCCTTCAACAACGGCCAATGGACATTGCACTATCCCACTTCCCGCTCTACGCGCATAGACGAAGGCAAAGGAATTGACAACATCGGGATTCCGGCTTCGGTGCCGCTGCAGCCGGGCACGGATTGGCTGAAAGCGGCGCAGGAGTTTTTGAACAAGCATTAAAGGTCTTTTTACAAACCTCCACTGTCCAACCTGCGTCCGTCTTGGGTAAATATCATGTAGTGCGCGGGCGCCTGGTACCGTTATCAGCCAATCTTGCGCGGGATTGGCTGATAACGATGCCTCCAAAGTGTTTTCCGGGACAATTAAGCCGCTGAAAACAATAGATTAATTGTGATCGAACACCCTAAATCTTAAAATCCGGCAAATCCCGATTCAGACAATATTCTAATATGCCCGCGCAAACAACACACGCCGCGCGCTCGGTTTACCCGTCAAAATACAAACGCCCGGTTCAATCTCTCCGTCAAGCGGCAGACAACGAATCGTCGCTTTGGTCTTTTCCTTGATTTCTTTTTCGGTTTCGGTAGTGCCATCCCAGTGCGCAGCAATAAACCCGCCTTTTTCTTCCAGCACTTTTTCAAAATCAGCCCAGGTATCCACCTTGGTGATATGTTCGTCGCGGTATGCCTTGGCGCGGTCGAACAGGTTTTGCTGAATTTCCGCGAGCAGATTTTCCACGTATTCGGTAATATTCTCCAGGGGAACGCTGGTCTTTTCCTTCGTATCCCGACGCGCTACTTCCACCTGGCCGGCAGCAAGGTCGCGCATACCGAGGCCCAAACGAACCGGCACGCCGATCAGTTCATATTCGGCAAATTTGAAGCCCGGACGGTTTTGATCGTCATTGTCCACTTTAACCCGAACGCCTTTGGCTTTGAGGGCCGCCGCAATTTTAGCAGAAGCCTCATCTAACTCAGGCGAAGGTTTCGGAATTGGAATAATCACCACCTGAATCGGCGCGAGTTTCGGAGGCAACACCAGGCCGTCGTCGTCGGAGTGGGTCATAATAAGGCCGCCCACCAAACGCGTTGAAACGCCCCAGGACGTAGCCCATACATATTCTTGTTGGTTCTCTTTATTCAGGAACTCTACATCAAAGGCTTTGGCAAAGTTTTGGCCCAAAAAGTGCGAAGTACCCGCCTGCAAAGCCTTTCCATCCTGCATCAACGCTTCAATACAATAGGTTTCGTCGGCGCCGGCAAAACGTTCATTTTCGGTTTTTACACCTTTAATAACAGGCATCGCCATAAACTCTTCGGCAAAGGTGGCATATACATCCAGCATTCGGCGCGTTTCTTCCACGGCTTCCTGCGCGGTTGCGTGCGCGGTGTGGCCTTCCTGCCAAAGGAATTCGGCCGTGCGCAGGAAAGGACGCGTACGCATTTCCCAACGCACCACGTTTGCCCACTGGTTGATCAGAATCGGCAAATCCCGGTAACTCTGAATCCAGTCGCGATAAGTATTCCAGATAATCGTTTCCGAAGTC
The DNA here is from genome assembly GCA_037130425.1 of Bacteroidota bacterium. Classification (GTDB taxonomy): domain Bacteria; phylum Bacteroidota; class Bacteroidia; order Chitinophagales; family Saprospiraceae; genus M3007. The sequence goes on along the minus strand of JBAXTB010000037.1, from coordinate 16,454 downwards.
GGGCGCACGATCAGTTCTTCTTCCAATTTGGCTTCCGGATCTACCACAACCTGGCGGGTTTCCGGCGTGTCGCCGATGGTTTTCAGGCGGTAATGCGTCACCACGGCGCATTCCTGGGCAAAACCTTCTACGTGTTTGGCTTCTTTGCTCAAGAAACTCTTGGGGATAAACAGCGGGAAGTACGCGTTTACGTGTCCAGTCTCTTTAAACATCGCGTCGAGTGCGTCGCGCATGTGTTCCCAAATTGCAAAACCGTGCGGTTTGATCACCATACAGCCGCGCACCGGAGAATTGTCGGCCAAACGGGCTTTGTGTACAATGTCCAGATACCACTGGGAGTAGTCTTCTGCGCGGGGTGTGATTTCTTTTGCCATCCTTATATGAATTTAAATTCTGTTTTTTAAATTGCCTGCTTTACCTTTTATTCTTGGTTTATAACACAACCAAAATGTTACTTTTGAAGTTAGAAAGGGTCAAAGATTTTGATTTTAACATTTAAAGCATGAATGTTAACGCTTTAAGCGAACTTTAACGCAAATCCTATTGCCATTTAAAGTGGCTTTAACCAAAAAAAGTCCGCAAAGGTAATATTTTTGACCCTGTAAACTTGCTTACCGCACAACTACAAAATAAAACATCTGTCACCATGAAAGGAATACATAAATCGCTGGCCTGGGTAATTGCAGCAATTTGCCTGATGGCCGTTCAAAGCGCCGCTATTGCGCAGGACGATCTCTATTACAATCCAAGTTCTGTTCCTGTTAAAACCACCACGGTAACAACGACCACGACCTACACGGATGAGCCGAACCAACCCGGCAACATGACCAAACGCTACAATGACAACGATAATTATAGCGACGAGGATGACTACGCTTATGAGTATTCTTCGCGTATCAAACGCTTTCACCGCCCGGTTCAGGTGGTTGATTATTACGATCCCGTATTCGTAGACCTGTACAACTACGACCCATTCTTCTTGCCTGGCGCATCCATTTATACTTATGGTTACAATGACTATTGGACTTGGCGTCGCTGGCAGCGTTGGCACCGTTGGAACCCGTATAACAGTTACGACTACGGTTGGGGCTGCAATTCTATCGGCTGGAACTCATGGGGCTGGAATGGCTATGGCTATGGCGGTTACAACAGCTGGAATAATTTTTCCGTGTACAACAACTACTATTACGATCCTTACTGGACGGTAAACGGCTACAACCCGTATTACAACAGTCCTTGGGTGAACAATCATTACTACTACAATAACGGCAACAACAATGGCAACGGCGACGGTTACAAACCGCAAACCTACACCGGCGCGCGTCGCCACGGCACCAATGTCAATCCGGGCTATGCGCGCCTGTCTGACAACGGACGTCTGAGTACGCCTGTGAAAAACGTTCCGATGATCGACATGAGATCCCGTCAGGGTGGTGGTCGCGCCTCCATCGATAAAGTACCGGGCGCTTCTGACCGCGACGCGATTGGCGGACGTCAAGTTTCAAAAGAAGTACCTGCCGGCACAGGCCGTGTGCCGAATGTATCGGATGGTGGCCGCTCAAAACCAGCAGATGCCGGTCGCGATGCAGACATCTCGCGCCGTTTAGAAACGCCACAAAACACGGGTCGCGATGTACGCCCGTCACGTGGTACCGACGAAACCACGCCAAGTCGCCGGAACGAACCAAATTACGATCGGCCATCACGTCCGTCGCGCAACGATCAGGAAACTACGCCAACGCGTCGTGCTGAGCCGACTTACGAGCGGTCTTCCCGCAGTGGAAACCAAGATGCTACGCCAAGCCGTCGCTCGGAACCAACGCGTTCGTTCGAATCACGTCCGAGCAGAAGCGAAAGCAGCAGCCGTTCGTTTGAATCTTCCGGCTCATCCCGTAGTTCGGGCAGCAGCAGTGGAAATAGCGGTGGAGGCAGTTCTTCCAGAAGCAGCAGTTCAGGCAGCGGCGGCGGAAGAGGCGGACGCCACTAAACATATACATGCAGGTTTTGTTGAACATCAATTGACATCACTGATGCGATTGTGATCAGCACCATGCACCCTTCGATGGGTGGAAAACTGGTTGCGACCTATTTCCACCCATTTTTTATAAAATTCTCATTGCTAAAGATATGAAACGTTTCTTTTTGCCAATCCTGCTGATCCTCAGCACGGCGCCCTTATTTGCCCAATATGCATCTGACGCATTGCGCTATTCCAATATTCAACAAGGCGGATCAGCCCGTTTTTTAGGCTCCGGCGGCGCATTTACCGCTTTAGGCGCAGAATTTGCCTCCCTTAGCCAAAACCCGGCCGGTCTCGCGATGTTCCGTACCAGCGAATTGGTACTAACCCCCTCGCTCCGGTTTTCAAAAGCCGATGCCACCCTCGCCGGCAATAGTGTTTCAAACCGCGATAGCAAATCAAGCTTCGGGTTCGATAATTTCGGTATGGTTTTCAACACAACCCCCAGCAGTTCAAAGTGGAAAACCTTCAATGTAGGCATTGGCATGAACCGACTAAGCGGCTTTCAACAGTCCGTTTATTACGAAGGCGACGCCAACGGCACCATTATGAACGGGATGTACAATGAAGCGAGCGGCATTCTGAACAGCACAGGCAATATTGATGATTTGGTTGCCCAATTAGATCCCTATTATTCAAGAATGGCTTATGATGCTCAAGCATTTTTCGTGGATGGGAACGGTAAATACTCATACGATTTTGCTCAAAACCCGGCGGCATTGGTCAAACGAAACCAACAGGTTAGCACGTATGGCCGGATGAATGAGATGGTTCTTTCTTTTGCCGGTAATTATGATGAAAAACTGATGGTTGGCGCCACAATCGGCGTTCCATTTGTGAATTATCGCCTCGAAAGCGACTATAACGAGTCAGACCCCAGCGGATTTGTGGACGGTTTTGAAAACCTGAAATACACCGATTATCTGCGGACAGAAGGGATCGGCATCAACGGCAAATTCGGCTTGATTTACAAAGTGAGCCAGGCATTTAGACTTGGCGCATCCTTCCATACGCCTACCTTATTCGGACTTACCGATACTTATAGCAATACTTTTGAGTACACATATAGCGACAAAGATGGCAACCATACCGCCAGTGCGCAATCGCCCGAAGGCAAAACGGATTACCGGCTGACAACCTCATGGCGTGCCATGGGCGGCGCAGCAGTGGTCATCAAAAAAATCGGTTTCCTGAGTGCCGACGTTGAGGTAGTTGATTACAGCGCCAACAGTTTTAACCTGACTGCGAATAGCGCCAGCGTTGACAACAAACAGTATCAAAGTCAATTGAACCGCGACATTCAAAAAAATTATAAACAAGCGGTGAACCTGCGTTTTGGCGGCGAACTGGCGCTTGACCAATTCCGTTTGCGGGGCGGCCTCGACCTGTACGGCAAACCGGAACAAGGCCAGGACGGTTTCAATCCGGCATATTCCGGCGGCTTAGGCATACGTACCGAATCTTTCTATATCGACCTGGGTTATCGTCGTTATACGGGCAAAGGTTCCGTTTCGGCTTATGACGGCGCCCCCGTTGCGAATACGAATGTGGCCAAAAGCGAAGTTTTGCTTACCCTTGGGTTTAAATTTTAATTAACTCCGTCGCAATGGGTTTTGGACAAATGACCTTGACTATCCAATTACCTATCACCTATTGCTTTGGCGCTAAAAAAACACGGGTCGTCCTGAAAAATTCGGGACGACCCATCTTTTTTCATTTAAGCTAAGATTACTTTGCACCCTGAAACGCAGTAAGTATAAAACACCCTGTTAAATACGACTACAATGCCATTTTTTGAAACGCCTATTTCCGGTCTTATTGTTTATGAACCGCGCATTTTACAAGACGAACGCGGTTATTTTTTTGAAAGTTATAACCAGCGCACTTGGGAAGAAACCGGTATGAACGCCCGCTTTGTGCAAGATAATCAGGCGCGCTCTTCCCGGGGTGTATTGCGGGGTTTGCATTATCAAACCGGTTCAAATGCCCAGGCCAAGTTGGTTCGCGTGGTGGAAGGCGAAGTATTTGACGTGGCGGTCGACCTGCGCACGGAATCCGAAACTTACGGCAAATGGTACGGGATAGTCCTAAGCGCAGAAAACAAGAAACAGATGTTTGTGCCGCGCGGATTTGCCCACGGCTATTTAGTTTTGAGTGAAATGGCCGAATTTTTCTATAAATGCGATAATTTTTATTCAAAACCCCACGAAGGCGGTATCCGCTACGATGATCCGACGATTGGGGTTGATTGGGGATTTCCCTTAGATGAAGTGCTCGTTTCGGAAAAAGATGTGATCCTGCCTTTTTTGGGTGAGCATCTTAAAGCAGATTAAATATTTTCCCAACCGCTGTTTTGTAATTTATTGGTATTTTTATCGGCAAAATTTATTGTCGATGAAGAAAATCTACTTGTTTGTCCTGTTCCTTTTCCCCGTTTTACTGTACGCCCAAACCAACTTTCTGCACACGAATCCCTTGGCAGAGCCCATTTTATTGGGTAATTACAACCCTGCCGATTTCAGTCCCGGCGACTCAAATCCCCTTGATCCTTTTACCGTAGGCGCCGATGTACAGGCGCGTATTTCGGCGGATTCTTTAAAGTCCTATATTCTTCGTTTAAGCACATTCGAAAACCGTAATACGAACAGCGATACCGTTTCAAACACGTTCGGGATCGGCGCAGCACGCCGCTGGGTGTATGACAAATTCAGTCAATACAGCGCGGCAAACGGCAATCGTTTGGTCGTCTCTTATTTCCAGTTTGACCAACTTATTTGCAGCACAAGTCGGCACCGCAATATTTTGGCGGTTTTACCCGGACTAAATCCGACAAATAACGGCGCTGTCCTGATTGAGGGGCATATTGACAGTCGTTGTGTTGGGGTTTGTGATTCTGCTTGTGTGGCTGAAGGCGTGGAAGACAATGCCACCGGAACCGCACTTGTGATGGAACTGGCGCGGGTCATGTCGAAATACCGCTACAACAACACTGTCGTATTTATGGTAACGATTGGCGAAGAGCAAGGTCTGTACGGCGCTGCTGCTTTTGCGACGTATGCCGTTCAAAAAGCAATTCCGATCCGTGCGGTGCTTAATAACGACGTGATTGGGGGCATTATTTGTGGAAAAACTTCTTCTGCACCGTCCTGTCCGGGGTTAAATAATATTGATTCCACCAGTGTTCGCTTGTTTTCTTCAGGCGGGTACAATTCACGCAACAAACAATTGGCGCGGTTTATCAAATTGCAATACGGCGAAAACTTGAAACCACAGGCTTTCGTACCCATGAACGTACGCATTATGGCGCCGGAAGACCGAACAGGTCGCGGCGGCGATCATATTCCGTTTCGCGAAAAAGGATTTGCGGCCATGCGCTTCACCTCGGCAAATGAACACGGGGATGCCTCTAACACACCGACTTACACCGACCGGCAACATTCTTCCAGGGATGTCTTGGGCGTGGACCTTAACAATGACGCCGTTGTGGATTCTTTTTTTGTCGACTTTAATTACCTCGCGCGCAATGCGATGATTAATGGAAATGCAGCGGCAATCGCTGCGCGTGGCGTGCCGGATGCTCCAGGATTTACGGCCACACGCGCAGGAAACGTATTGACCGTCAAGTTCGATCCGCCTCCTGCCGCCGGGCAAACGCTCCGGGTTGCCATTCGCACTGTGACCAATGATTGGGATACGGTGTACACTGTTACAGGTCTCGCCACGGCTACTTTCCCATGCAATCCGTCGGGCGCCTTGTTTGTAAGTTTGGCCAATACAGATGAATGGGGCGCAGAAAGTTTGTTTGGCCAGGAAAAGGTTGTCACAACAGCCACTGGCACCTTAGATTTGAATGGCTCAAATCCGCAGCAAAATATCCGGTTGTTCCAAAACCGTCCAAACCCGTTTGATGAGGCCACCTGGATTTCATTTTGGGTAGAAAAGATGCCGGTTTATCAGGAAGCCATGCTTCAAATTAGTGACATGAAAGGAAATATGGTGCAGCGTATTCCGGTATCGCTTCGGCAAGGCATGAATGAAATTTTATACACGCACGGTTACGGGCAGCAAGGCGCCTTTGTGTACACGCTTTTAGTGGACGGGCAGCCGGTGGATAGCCGCCAAATGATCTTTGCGAATTAGCAAATTGACAGGATGCACTGTACCTTTACCCCATAATCTGTTCGTCTTGTCCTTACAATTAAACACCCGTACGCGCTATTTATTAGGCATATTCCTGCTGGTGATAGCCAATGTATGCTTTTCAGCCAAAGCGGTTATCATCAAGTTGATGTATCGCTATGAAATTGATACTCAATCGGTTATTGCGTTGCGCATGTTGTTTGCGCTTCCTTTTTATGTAGCAGCGGCCATTTACCTTTCCCGGCGCAGTGAAAATGTGCGGTTGAACCTGCGTGAATGGGCGGCCATCAGCGGCTTGGGTATTTTGAGTTATTACGTATCCAGTATGCTCGATTTTTGGGGTTTACAATACGTTTCGGCCAGCGTTGAACGCCTGGTATTGTTTACCTACCCGACAATGGTTTTGATTTTATCGGCTGTTTTATTCAAGCGGCGCATTGTTCCGGTTCAGTATTTGGCCTTGGTATTAACGTATATTGGCGTGGTGCTAGCTTTTGCCGCCGAACAGGGTTTTGCGGGTCAGCGCGATTTGGTAAAGGGGGGCTTACTGGTGTTTGGTTGTGCGTTTACCTATTCGTTTTATGTGGTGTTTACGGGCGAGTATGTGCATAAGGTTGGTTCGGCCAAATTTACCAGTTATGCGGTCATGGCCGCCACCATTCCGGCCATGATTCAAATAGAGGTGCATAACCAGTTTGATATTTTTCATTATCCCTTGCCTGTGTACACTTTAGCGGGCTGGTTAGCCGTTGTAGCAACGGTCATTCCGACTTTTTTGATTGTGGAAGGCATTCGTGTAATCGGCGCTAACAATTCCGGAATTATTGGCTTTGTTGGTCCGGTTGCGACAATTTTATTGGGAAAAGTTTTTTTAGACGAACCCATCACGGCGCTACAACTCTTGGGCACGGTTGTTGTTCTTATTGGTATCAGTTTATTATCGCTAAAAATCAAATCATAACGCCGTCTTTTTAATCTTTTAAAACACATCGCCTTGACCTTCAATTCGCTGAGCATCCTATCAAAAATGCCTGCATCTTTGCATCCATCAAGTGTTACCATGATGAAACTACGCAAGATAACGCATTACCCAAGGTTGTTTTTGTGGGCATTCTATTTAGAAAGCGCAGAAACGACCCGGATGTTGCGTACTTTTTTGCGGGAAGGCAGGGGGCGCTTAATCGTTTCGTCGCGGTCAAAAAACCCGACGGCGGAAGAAATGCACGAAGCGATTGAACAATTGAAGGATTTGCCGCGTTTTTTACCTTTTTTTGTGATTATTATTATGCCGCTTCCCGGTGTTACGGAAGGTTACGCGCTGGTGGCCGTTACACTTGAAAAACTGCTGGGACATAAAGTGCGCGTTTTGCCCAGCCAGTTCAGAAGAATCATACAGGAAGAACAGCAAAAAGCGCGGAATTAAACCGCCGCTATTTTATAACTACCCATGCGACGTTTTGCGCTCATCGGTTTTCCCCTCGGGCATTCGTTTTCCAAACGTTATTTCACTGAAAAGTTTGAGCGAGAGGGCATTTTAGATGCTGTCTACGATTTATTCCCCTTAGAAAATATTCAACAATTCTCCGGACTATTCGAATCTTATCCCGATTTGGTCGGTTTAAATGTCACCATTCCCTACAAAGAGGCCGTAATTCCTTTCCTGCAACAATTGGATGAAACCGCCGCTGCGGTGGGCGCCGTCAATTGTATCCACCGTGTGAACGGCCTGCTTACCGGCTATAATACAGATGTGTATGGTTTTGATCGTTCCTTGCCCGAATCCTTGTGCGGGCCTGATACGCGTGCGCTGGTGTTGGGTACGGGCGGCGCGTCAAAAGCGGTTAAATACATATTAGCCAAAAGAAACATTCCATTCCTGAGCGTTTCAAGAAACCCACGCGGAGCAGATCAGGTTTCGTATCAAGATATTCCGCATTTAATTGGCCAATACAACTTGATTATCAATACCACGCCGCTTGGGATGGCGCCAAACCTTGAAGCTTATCCGGAATTACCTTACGAATTGTTGGGTTCGCAACATTTCGTGTATGACCTCGTGTACAATCCGACTGAAACCGTACTTTTGCAACGGGCACAAGCACAAGGTTGTACTGTGATGAACGGCTTGGATATGTTGTATTTTCAGGCAGAAAAAGCGTGGGCAATCTGGACTAAAAAGCAAGCGCCCGACAGCCTTTAACCAATCAATAATCTTGCATGCAAGTAGATTTTTCGAATACCGAAATCGCGTTTTCCCACCTGAAGGATGCAGAACTAAAAAAAACAGCGTGGTTGTTCAAAATGATGAACAAGCCTTGGTTAGTAAAATATGGATCCGGTTTAGGGCTTTGGGCCATTGAAAACGGCCTGCCATTTGCCGAACCCATTGTAAAAAACACCATTTTTGTACAATTCGTAGGCGGCACCACCCTGCTTGATAGTCAGGCTTCCATCGACAAATTGGCGGATTACAATGTTTTAACTGTGCTTGATTACGGCGCAGAGGCCAAAGAATCTGAAACGGATTTTAACTATACGATGAATGAGAATATCCGCGCCATTGATTTTGCCTCGCGCGCGAAAACCATTCCGATCATTAGCACAAAAGTAACGGGTTTGGCGCGTTTCGGTCTGCTCGAACGCATTCAGGCCGCCCAAACGCTTACCCGCGCTGAATTGGCCGAATACCGCAATATCCTCAAACGCTTGGACGCGATTTGCTACCATGCCGCCAACAAAGGCGTATCTGTTTTTATCGACGCCGAAGACAGCTGGATACAGGATAGCATCGACCATTTGGTGTGGCTGATGATGAAACGCTACAATAAGGAACGGGTGGTCGTCTATAATACCTTTCAGTTGTACCGAAAAGACCGCCTGCGATTCCTGACGGAAAGTTATGACCGCGCCAAACAGGAAGGTTTTTTGCTCGGCGCGAAATTGGTGCGCGGCGCTTATATGGAAAAAGAACGCAAACGCGCTGCCGAGATGGGTTATGAAGACCCTATTAACCCAAGTAAACAAGTTGCCGACGATCATTATAACACGGCAATCCGTTTTTGCCTCGACCATATTGAAGATATTGCACTTTGCAATGCAAGTCACAATGCCGACAGCGCGATGCTACAGGTTGAATTGATGGATAAAAAAGGTATCCCGCATGACCATCCGCACTGCATGTTTTGTCAACTATTAGGTATGAGCGACCATATTACCTTTAACCTCGCAAAAGGAGGGTTCCGGGTCGGGAAATATGTTCCCTACGGACAGGTGCGCGATGTGATCCCATATTTGATCCGTCGGGCACAGGAAAACACCTCGGTTGCGGGCGATGCCGGACGTGAATACTCCAATGTCTTAAAAGAGGTAAAACGCCGCGGTTTATAGAAACAAAGGTTTTTCATTACTTTTTTTCTCTTATGCTTGGAAATTGGGCGCAAATCAGCTTACCTTTGCGCTCTCTTTTGAAATAGGTACAAATTTTAGCGCAAAAACGATGGAAATCATTGCTCTCCAGGGTATTCGCAAGGAACATTCCGGTAAAGAACAGGCAAAAAAACTCCGCAATCAAGGTATTGTTCCTGCGGTCATGTATAAAAGCGGTGGCGGCGATGCTACTCAGTTCGGTCTTAACGCCGCTGAAGTACGCGCCCTCGTATATACTCCCAAATTCAATTTGGTTGAAATCACTGTAAACGGTTCCACACACAAGTGCATCGTGAAAGATATTCAGTTCCATCCGGTAACGGACGCTGTTATCCACCTTGACTTTTTGGAATTGGTGCCAGGTGTAAAATTCAAAGCGACGGTTCCGCTTCGTTTCTCTGGTCAGGCGCCAGGCGTAAAAAATGGGGGTAAACTCCTCATTAAAATGCGTTCAGTGCATATCCTGACAACACCAGAAGCGGTTGTTGATGAGGTATTTGCTGATATTTCTACAATGGAACTTGGTTCTACCATCCGGGTACGCGACGTTAAGGTTCCGGCCGGTTGCGAAGTCACCAACAATGGCGCCGTGCCCGTAGCCTCTATTGAAATTCCACGCGCACTCCGCGGCAAATAATACCGATCAATCAATCAGTTTTGCCCAAAAGGCAGCTTGTTCGTTCAAGCTGCCTTTTGTTGTTATCTTTTTGATAATTCTTTAGACTTGTTGCTTAAAATGTAACGTAACGGTAGTTTTGTCGTTTATAATGAAGGACATATTTGCCAATCAAACGATTCATAACCATGTTTAAAAAAATTCTGCTCAGCCTCACCTTATTAGTGCTGCTGGTTTCTTGTAGCAAAACGGTGTTTACCGGACGTAAGCGTTTGAACTTTATTCCGGACAGTACCATGAACCAAATGAGTTTTTCCGAATACAAAACGTTTATTGCACAAAGCAAAACGGTTGCCGGTGGAAAAGATGTTGATTTGGTACGCCGCATCGGAAATGACCTGAAAGCGGCCGTTACCGTATATTACAAATCAAAAGGGCTTGAGGGTGATCTAAAAAACTTCGCTTGGGAGTTTAATGTTGTGGACGACCCAAATACGGTGAATGCTTTTTGTATGCCGGGCGGTAAAGTTGTGGTGTACACTGGCATTTTGAAAGTTACGCAAAATGAAGACGCTTTGGCCGTGGTGATGGGACACGAAATTGCCCATGCATTAGCTAAACACGGCAGCGAACGCATGAGTCAGCAACTTGTAACACAAGTAGGTCTAACGTCTTTGGATGTGGCGCTCTCCCAGCAGCCGACTCAAACCCGCAATGTACTGATGTCCGCAGCGGGCGCAGGCGCGCAGGTGGGCTTATTGTTGCCGTTTAGCCGCAAACACGAATCGGAAGCGGATGAAATCGGGCTGTACCTGATGACCATGGCCGGGTACAATCCCGCAGAGGCGGTTCCTTTTTGGGATCGGATGAATAAAATGGGCGGCAGTCGTCCACCGGAATTCCTGAGTACCCACCCTGATCCGGCCAAACGCAGCCAGAACTTGAAGGATTTGATCCCGAAAGCCAAGGCTTATGCGAATCGTTATCCGGTACCAGGTAGTTCCAAACGAAAAGGTTGATTTACAGCACTTTGCTTTTTATAACACCTGTTTTCAGGCGGGTTTCCAATTCATCGCCCGAAAACAGTTCCGACGGGGAGCCCACAAGCTTCCCGTTTTTTGTTGTAATGCTGTAACCGCGACTGAGTACGTGGTCGGGGTGAAAGGCGCGGCAAATTTGTTCGGCCAAATCGAGTTTAAGGCTGGCGTTTTTGATGATTTGCTTGGCGGCAGGTAAAATATTTTGTTCCAACAAGTTGATTTGCAATGCGTTGCGCCGCAGCAATTCGCGGGTATTCCAATGCAGGGCCGATTCCAAACGCCCCAGTTCCGATTCTTGTATTTTGATTTGATTGGTAGTAAACATCCGGACATATTCAGCCAGGCTCAGTACATCGGATTCGAAATTCAAATTGTGTTGCAGGATAAAATCAGCTACGGCAGTGGGCGTTTTTAGGCTTACCTGTACCACATGGTCGAGGATGGTTTCGTCAACGTCATGGCCGATACCAGCGAGCACCGGCAAGGCCAATCGGGCAATGTGGCGACAAAGATCCAACCCGTCGAAAGCGGCTAAATCAAGTCGGGCGCCGCCGCCGCGAATGATGACCACGCAATCAAAATCTGCGGCGCGCTGGGCAATCAAACCTGCGGCCGCAATAACTTCGGACTCGGTGTTTTTCCCTTGCACTGCCGCATTAAACAATTGACAATCAAAACGATAGCGATACGGATTCTCCGCAAGATGTTCCCTAAAATCCTGGAAACCGGCCGCGCCTTCTGAACTGATGACGGCAATGCGTTGCAGCACCGACGGCATGGGCACGCCGCTGTTTAAGTCTAAAAGCCCTTCGCGGCTAAGCGTTTCAAGGGTTTGGCGGCGCTGCAAACTGAGTAAACCGAAGGTAAAGGCCGGGTCAAGGTCGACAATTTGCAATTTGAGGCCGTAACGCTCGTGATAATCAACCCGAACCTGCAATTTTACCTCAAGTCCTTCTTTTAAAACCGCTTCCAGGTCAGGGCCGATACGTCGATACAGGCGTTTGTAGTCGTTTAGCCACAATACCGCCTGCGCTTGCGCCACCGGCTCTTGCGTATCGCCTTTTTGCACTAAATCAAGGTAATAATGCCCTTTCGACTGTCCGACCTGCGCAATTTCCACCGCGATCCAAAGGGGATCCTGGAAATTGAGCGCCATTACCCGACGGATATGCTCATTCAGATCGAAGAGGGTATGTATTTGCATCCCTTATTTTTTCAGGTACGCCTGCGCGCGCGCCTGAACGTTTTGCCGCACATTCATGTAATACAGGTTTAAATCGCCGGGATGGTAATTTTTTGTCCGGAAAAAAATGCTGCCGGGGAATTTCGGTTTTGAACAAAGCAAAAATCCATTGAGCACTTCGGCATCCGTCATATTCGGGTAAATTGCGCAAAATGGCCGAACCACACCGCCAATATTCGCACTTTTCGGCGCATAACTGCCGTTTTTGGTGCTCCAGGTAAGCGGATTGGTGCAAACGACATTGGAATTAATGGCTGCAAACTTCTTCTTTCCAAATTTGCGTTCCCAGGTGCGCCAAGTGCAATAGCAATCGGTTTGATCGGGCGATTCGCAAGGTTTGAATTGTTTGAAATAGTCCGATTGAACCGGCCAACCAACCATGTACGCCGCCACCAATTGTTTTTCCAAGGCTTGGCCTTCAATACGGTCGTGGACAAGCAACATTGTATGGAGTCCGCCCTGGCTATGGCCTGCAATGACAAATGGTCGGCCGTTGTTCCAGTGTTTCAGGTAATAATCAAAAGCGGCCAAAATGTCCTGATATGCTACATCAAGCGCTTTTTTAGCCGATTGTTTATCTTTTGTATAAAAGGCGTGCAGGTGCGCCTGGCGGTAACGGGGGGCAAAAACCCGACCTGCGCCATTGAAAATAGAAGCCTGAAACAGGATGGAACCTTCATCCGTTTTTTTATTCAATGCCGGGTCGTTCAGGCCGCCGTTCCATTCCGTCTGATTCTTGTCCGCGCCCGTGTAGGTGGTCGGGTGGATGAAAAACACATCCACTTGCGCAGTGGCTTCTTCATTTTTGACCAATGGACAAGGCGTTTGATCGGCCGGATCCGACAAATCGGGGTGGGCTGCCCAGTTGCGCAAATCGGCATAATCGGGCGACTTTGGCGTTTTAGTCGGGTCAAAAACTGTTTTGGGATTGACAAAATGATTACAACCGGATCCTAAACAGGCCGCTAAGAACAACAACAGGGCATTTTTCATTGATTGAATATTGGGAAATAATTAGTTTAACAATTCAAAGCGCCACAAACCGACAATACCTGACCAGACACATAAGCGCCCATTTCGGAGGCCAGAAACACGCAGGCATCCGCAACTTCTTTACCCGAACCAAGGCGTTTCATCGGAATAGCGCTCAAATAACCTTCTTTTGTCTTTTCATCGAGCACGGCTGTCATTTCCGTTTCAATAAAACCGGGCGCTACGGCATTACAGCGGATGCCGCGCGAGCCGTATTCCTTGGCAATTGATTTGGAAAAACCGATAATTCCGGCTTTGGACGCGGCATAATTGGCCTGGCCCGCCTGCCCGAACACGCCGACGACCGAACTCATGTTGATGATGGCCCCGCCCGTGCGAATCATGGGTTTGAGACAGTGCTTCGTCATGTTGAACACCGATTTGAGGTTAGTGTTTATAACTTCATCCCATTGTTGTTCGGTCATACGCAGCATCAGGGTATCGCGGGTGATGCCGGCATTGTTGACCAATATATCGAGTTTGCCAAAGTCTTTCAAAACCTGGGCTACCAGGGCTTCCGCCTGGGCATAATCGCCGGCATCGCTTTGGTAGGCTTTCACGCCTTCGCCGAGTTCAGCGGCTAAAGCTTCCGAGCGGGCCGCTGAGGAAGGTGATACGTATGTGAACGCAACGGAGGCGCCTTGTTCAACAAATCTGCGTACAATCGCTTCGCCGATGCCGCGGGCGCCCCCGGTAATCAGGGCAACTTTTCCTTCAAGTAATTTCATGGTTGCTAAAATGGTTTGAAACGTTCGGCAAAGTTCAGAAAAAAGCGGGTTTATCTGATTGCCTGCAACCAAGTTTGTACACAGGCGTTGTTCTTTTCTGCAACTTTGCCCGCTCAAATCAACATACGTGGAACAACAAAACAACTTAGACGCTTATGCCGCGCTGCGGGTACCTGCTTTTCGCTGGTTCTTAGGTATGCGCTTTATGACCACCTTGGCCGTTCAGATCATGTCGGTGGCGGTGCAATATTTCGTGTACGAACTTACCGGCGACCCGCTGATGCTTGGTTTAATCGGGCTTACGGAGGCCATTCCGGCCATTGGAATCAGTTTGTACGCCGGACATATTGCCGACAAACACAATCGCCGCAATATTTTGGTCGGCTGTATTACCCTGCTGTTGTGCTGCGCAATTGCCCTTACCTATTTTTCTGATATGCGGGAAATTTGGTCTAAGCACTTGGTTTTAATCGGGGTATTTGCCGTTATTTTCTGCACTGGCATCATGCGCGGCTTTTTCAGTCCAACCTATTTTTCTTTTATGCCGCAGTTGGTGGACCGGAAATCATTGCCAAATGCCATATCCTGGAATAGCAGCACCTGGGAAATCGGCAGCATCACGGGCTTGGGGCTTGGCGGCGTATTGTACGGCTTTGGGCATGGGCCGGAAACGGCGTTTATTGTGATGACGGTTTTGTTGGTACTTGGGCTGTTTTGTATGTTGAATATTGCATCTCGGCCTTTGCCAACGGCCGATTTGACGGAACCTGCAACGGTGCGGATTAAAGAAGGGCTGCGTTTTGTGTTCAGCAACAAGGTCATTATCAACTCTATTGTGCTTGATTTGTTCGCAGTTTTATTCGGCGGGGCAGTGGCGATGCTGCCGGTTTATGCCAAAGATATTTTGAAAGTCGGGCCGGAAGGTTTGGGCGCCTTGCGCGCAGCCATGTCAATCGGGGCGATTAGTATGGCGTTTTTTATTGCGCACCGGCCGATTGGCAAAGGCGCGGGCAAGTTGTTGCTGCTTTGTGTGGCGGGGTTTGGCGGCTGCATTATCGGTTTTGGCTTGTCGACAAATTTTTGGCTCTCGTTTTTCTTTCTGTTTTTGGCGGGCGTTTTAGACGAAGTGAGCGTATTTATCCGCTCATCGCTGGTGCAGCATCTTACGCCGGATCACATGAAAGGGCGGGTTTCGGCGGTTTCTACGATATTTATTACGTCTTCGAATGAAATCGGGGCTTTCGAAAGCGGCTTGGCGGCTACGTTGATGGGTACGGTACCGTCGGTGTTGTTTGGCGGGGTGATGACGCTGTTAGTTGTGGGGATTTCGTGGTGGAAGGCGCCGGCGTTGCGGGATTTGGATTTTGAGGAGGTGCGGGGGAGTAAGTAAACGTAATCTACAGGATAAAAACCACCGATTTGCGCGATGCTAAGCCGCTGCCGCGCTTGTGTCTTTTCGACCAAGCGCAAGGAACGTGAGTGACTAAACTAACATAACAAATTGATTGTCTGTATCTTAACATCGCGCGTTACGTGCGCTTGGTCGAAAAGACACAAGCGCGGCAGTTGGGAGCATTTCGAATAACGGAACGTTAGAGATCTCCATACTTCATAAAAATTTCAATCAACGCCGGTTCATCTGCCAGCGAAGTCCTCTTAAATACAGGGTTATACTAAACGCCGCCTGAAAGGCAGCAACATCTCAATCAACGCCGGTTCGTCGGCCAGCGAAGTCCTCTAAAAGCAGGGTTAAACGAATGGGCGGATTTGAGGAAACGGAAAACCAACCTGTCGCTACGAGATATTCAGGCTAATCCCTGTCCAAAGCTGCATTTTTTAAATAATTTCCCCCTTAATAGTTATATAAATTAGCTAAAAACTAGCTTCATTTTTCACTTTTGCCAAAAAAGCGTACCTGAGCAATACATTCATAATCAAACACTTATCTCTTAAATTCCTGAAAAAATGCTTTATAAATAGCAATTTAAATCCAGAAAAAAGATCGAAAGCGTAGTTCTTTTAAAATCAGTCTTGTCCGACATTTGTAACATCAAAATGAAACAAAGAAAAAAAATTACAAACAATTAAATTTTTGACTCGTATTTCCAAAGTGCTGAAAACACTGTTTTAAACAAGGAGATTCAGCGCGTTGAGTACATATATTTTTCAAATCCCTTATCATCTTAGTATATTTAGTTGTCAAGAATAT
>JBAXTB010000369.1:0-5778 GCA_037130425.1 Bacteroidota bacterium | reverse complement strand
ATTAAGCGTAGGGGACACAGATGACAGGGATGCAAGCAACACAGATGACCTGATTAAAAGTACAGATAAATCTGTGTCTTTAGTCCGTGGCATCTGTGTCCCCATTCGCACTCGGCATCTTATCAACTACTGTACCGTCAACGTCAAACTAACCGAATTCGTCAACCCATCCCGATTCACCACCGTAAACGTGTACTTTTCCGTACCGGCAGTAGAGCCAACCGTAATATCCAAATCTTTGGAATAGTTGTCTTGATTGGCGCTGGTAGTCGTTTCATTGAAAAAACTGACCCCTGCAGCCCCGTTCACGCTACGGGAAGCATCGAAACTCTTCAACACATCCTTGTCTTCGGCCTTTGAAGCATTAATGCCAATGGTAATCGTGGTGCCTTTGGCAACGGTTTTATCAGCAGAAGTGTAGTTTGTACCGGTTTTGAAAGCAATATTTGGCAATTTGCCTGCATCCTTTTCGCAGGAAGCAAGGAGGCTCAATGATAAAGCGATAACAGCAAGAGAGAGGAGATTTAAGAACTGTTTTTGCATGGTAAATTGTGTTTGGTTAAAAATATGATTTAAATTTAAAAATGCCATTTTAATGAAATGATCGCGTTGCGTCCCTGGTTATTTAAACCATAGTATTTCAAACGCGACAAATGATCGGCATAAGCCAAATTTGCGATGTTGTTGACGGCAATATTCAAATCAATTCCGCCGTTTTTTACCGGGATCGTAACGCCCGTATAAACGTTAAACAATTGATAAGCAGCCGTTTGTGTTTCAAATTGAGCCGGTACTTTTTGTGCAGTGTTGTAAATCCACTCGCCTTCGAGATAGACGGATTTCAGTTTGTGATGGTCTAATTGTTTTTCATAACGCAAAGAAGAAACCAATTTTGCCGGAGCAATAAAAGGCAAATACCCGCCATCTTCGAGTTTGCTTTTGATGAGCGAAAACGTCTCCTTCCATGCTAAGTTTTTCAGACCGGTATTTTTAACGATCATCGTGGCTTCCAGCCCCTGCAAATGCGCGTCCTGCTGCCGGTAGCGGAATACCTGATACCCAAAATATTTCTCCTGCGTGGGCGCGAGGTAGATGTAATTGAAAAAACGGTTGTAAAACACCGAAGCCGATAAAAACAGGATTTTGCTGTTGTATTCCGCCGACAAATCGCTGTTTAAATTCTGCTCGATTTTCAGGTTCGGATCACCTACTTCATAGCGAAAAACGCCTTCGTGCAGGCCATTGGACGCCAATTCCGCCAGGTTTCCGGCCCGAAACCCGGTGCCTGTATTGGCTTTAAAACTGAGTTCGGAAGACTGGTTATACACCAAACCCAGCATCGCGTTTCCGGTCGGATGGCTGATTGAAAAGGGCTTGATTTCCTTGTCCGGCGCATTTTGTGTACGGGTTTGAAAGGTTTGAATTGTTTTAAAATTCCCGCCTAAACCAGTCTCGATGATGAGTTTATGTATGTAAAAACGCAAAAACCCAGACACATTCGCTTCAACCAAATTAGCGTCGGGCACAATGATGCGGCCGCCATAATTGGTGTTATTTTCAAAGGTAAATTGGTGGTTGAGCACAAACAGCGTGTGCCGCGTCAATTGCTTTTCCCAGCGCAGGTTTTCCAGCGCCGAAAACAGGTGCATATTCAGGCTGATTTGGCCGCCGCCCTCATCTTCCATCCGCGAGTTGGACTGTACGCCCGCATTGATTTTCAAGGTTGATGCGGGTAAAAAAAACGTGTTTTGGGAATTCAGGATATTGAGCAATACGATATGGTGCGGGCCGGACATGGCGCGGCTGTACCGGTCGTCGGGGCTGAAAAAACTGTTCAAGTCTTCGAGGATAAAACCGTAGCGGTTCAAGGAACTGTTGAAAGAGTTATCCTGTATCCATTTGGCGCGTTTAAAGCCGAGACCGGCTTTGAGGTAATAGCCGTTGTTGCGCGAATTGAGCACGCGTTTTCCATGACCGTCGCTGTAATCGGCATGGTTTTCAAATCCCGCGCGCAGGCGCCAGTAACGTCGCTCGGAAGCCTTGGAAAAGCCGATATCGGTGAGTGTTCCAAGGGTATTGCTGTGAAAACGGGTATTTAAATCAATTTTTAATGGCTGCGGCCCGTCCGGTTTTTCCTCAATTACGTTAATGACGCCGCCAATGGCATCGGTGCCATACAACAGGGAAGCCGGCCCTTTGATGATTTCCACGCGCTCAATCCCGATTTGGGAAAGTCCAAGTCCGTGTTCGTCCTGCCATTGCTGGTTGTCGAAACGCAGACCCGACAGAAGCACCAAAATACGATTGCCAAACAGGCCGCGAATGACTGGTTTGCTGATCGCATTACTGGTTGTCATTTGGCTGATCCCCGGCAAACGGGCCAGCGCATCGGACAAATTGTACGGCGATTTGCTTTCAATTTTGTCTAAAGAATATGGCTCGATGTTCAAAGAAGTCCCGTGCGGCGAACTGCTGTGAAAGCCGGTTACCAACAATTCCTTCAGGTCAATTGGGTTGAGCGTATCTGATTGTGCATTTGACTTTAAAACCAAACAAACAAAAAACAGACCAAATAACAATATTTTTGGGCGCATAACCAGTTTTTATATTCCTTTTCAACGGCAAATGTAAGCGTTTCCTATTTCAGGCGGCCTAAAATTGCCTCCGCCGCTTCCCGCCCGCTTTGGGCTGCGCCGTTCATAAAGCCCGCAAATGCACCGCCACAATGTTCTCCGGCAAAATATACGTTGCCCAATGGCATGGCCTCTGCGCCAATGATAGACGTGTATTGGCCCTTGGTCGGACAGATATAACTCCCCAGGTTGAACTTGTACGAGGGCCAGTGCATGCGCGCAACTTTTCCGCTGTATTGCGCTGTGGCGCCGGGGTAAATCTGGTTCCATTTTGGCAGGAAAATATCCTTTTGAAATTCCGGAGTGCCCTCCCCTACTTTTACGCCGCCCGGTCCGCCAAACAGGATGGACAAACCGGCTGCTTCGTCGGCTTTGTTTTGCAATTGGGCATTGTCCCAGCCGTTGTTGATTCCGTTATCGCTGTACACAAGGCCGGTATAGCCTTCTTTGCGCCAAAAATGCGATTTCATACCGATCATCAATTTGGCGTTGGTTCCGTAGCCTAATTCATTGATAACCTTTCTTTTAAGTGGCGGCATGTCAATCTTTACGTCCAAATGACGCAGTACGGTAAAGGGCACGGTCATAATCACATAATCAGCCTCCACATCCGAAGCCATGCCGCTGAAATGCAGTTTGTAGGTATTTCCAACCTGGCGAATGGATTCGAGGCTGCGGTTGATTTGAATATTGGCGGCGTATTTTTTAGCCAAAATATCCGGAATGCGCTGGTTCCCGCCCTTGATTTTGTAGCGTTCGTCGCTGTCGCCAAAGAATTCAATTTTCCCTTTGTCGGTTTCGGGTGAAATCAACAGCGTCAGGTTTAAACTCGATTGTACTTTGGGCGAAAGGCCGTATTCCGATTCATAAGACACTTCGATAAGGCGCTTGATCCAGCCGCTGGCGCCGATTTTTTTGAGGTATTTGGACAGGCTCATTTTGTCCAATTTTATCGCAAACGGATCTTTTGTTTCATAGTTAATATTCTCTGGCAGTTTTTCCATGTCGGCTTTGATACGCGGCGCAAAGGTTCGGAAAGCGTCGACCGTTTCTTTTAGCGTGTAGTGTTTGCCGTCAAAAAAATAGGCTTCGGCGTGTAAAGCCGCTTCGGATTCTTGGGCGTAATCGATCCACTCAACATGTTGTTCCTTTTCAAATTCATGGATCAAATCCCACATATCCTTGTGGTCGGTGTCAATAAATTCGCCGCCGAATTCCGTCCAGGTGCCCTTCCCCATGGATTCGGGTACGGTAAACATGCGCCCGCCGGTGCGACCAGAGGCTTCATAAATCGTAGCGTCATATCCGGCTTTTTTCAAGGTATGTAAAGCGTTTAAACCTGCAATACCGCCGCCCACAATAATAATGCGCGGTTTTGCCTGCCCCACGCGTATGCGCGCGTTCGGGAGCAGGAGCTTGGGCGCGAGGCTGCCGACCAACAGAACTTTCCCCGTATTTTCAAGGAATTTGCGGCGGCTCAAAGCGTTTTCCTGAGCCTGCTCAATGATTTCAGCGGAATCGGTTTGGGTCTCTTCGGCTTTGATGGCCAAACGAAAAGCGGTGCGGACAGAGCGAAAAAGCGCGGTGCGGGCAGTTTTTTTCATGATTGTTTCATTTTGAAAATTGAGGGCGGAAAAATAGGGCAAAAGTCGGAGTATTTTTAATAGACTTGCGGTGCAAAATTTAAGGCGCGCACAACTTCTGTTTTAAAATAATTATATCAGCAACATGCAAAACAACAAATTACTCTTTTGGTCGATTACCGTAGCATTGGGCGGCTTCCTGTTCGGTTTCGATACGGCTGTGATTTCCGGCGGTGAACAAGCCATTCAAAAACTGTGGTCGCTCAGCAACGTGATGGTGGGGCAAATGGTGGCGATGGGTTTATACGGCACGATCATCGGCGCGCTGTTCGGCGGGATTCCGGCCGAGCGCTGGGGGCGCAAACCGACGCTGTTTTGGATCGGGGTATTGTTTTTAATTTGCTCCATTGGTTCTGCGATGGCGCCGAGCGTTTGGGTTTTAATGGCGTTTCGTTTTATCGGCGGCTTAGGCGTGGGCGCTTCTTCCGTTGTTGCGCCGATGTATATTGCGGAAATTGCGCCCAAGGAAAAACGCGGCCAACTCACGGCCATGTTTCAGTTTAACATCGTGCTGGGTATCCTGCTGGCCTATTTGTCTAACTGGCTAATCGGCACCGGCGTGGAGGATTCCTGGCGCTGGATGCTGGGGATCATGGCCGTTCCTTCTATTATTTACGTGGTATTAGTCGGTTTTGTGCCCGAAAGTCCGCGCTGGCTGATTACGCATTTGAACCGGCCGGAAGAGGCGCGCAAAATCTTAGCACAAATCAACCCCAACACGGTGGAAGACGTAATGACTGCTATTTCGACGCCGGAAGATCGTTCCTCCAGTTTTGCGCATTTTTGGTCGGGCAAATACCGTTTTCCCATCCTTTTGGCCTTTTTATTTGCCTTTTTTAACCAGGTTTCTGGCATTAATGCCGTGATTTATTATGCGCCGCGTATTTTGGAAGAAGCCGGTTTGGGCCAAAGCGCGGCCTTGTTGTCGAGCGTCGGCATTGGTTTGATGAACCTTGTATTTACCATGCTGGGCTTAGCCTGGATTGACCGTTTTGGTCGGCGTTTTTTGATGTATATCGGCAGCATCGGTTATATTGTGTCGCTTTCCTGCGTGTCCATCGCGTTTTTCACGGGCGTGACGGGCATTTTTGTGCCGCTTTTGTTGTTTGCGTTTATCGCGTCGCACGCGATTGGGCAGGGCGCGGTGATCTGGGTGTTTATTTCAGAAATTTTCCCGAATAATGTGCGCTCCTGGGGCAATTCCCTTGGAAGCAGCACGCACTGGGTGTTTGCGGCGCTTATTGCCGGTACGTTTCCTTGGCTAAATGGAATGCTGGGCGGCGGCGTAATTTTCGCGGTATTTGCCTTTATGATGCTGTTCCAGTTGATTTTTGTGTGGCGGATGATGCCGGAAACGAAGGGGGTGTCGTTGGAGGAATTGGAGAAGGAGATGGTGAAGTAGCGCCGAATGCGAGGGGGATGGGACACGGATGACGCGGCCCCCCTGCAGGGCAATGTCATTGACTTAAGGATTTAAGATTACATGATTTAAGATTACATGA
>JBAXTB010000368.1:0-5796 GCA_037130425.1 Bacteroidota bacterium | reverse complement strand
TATAACATTGGGCAACACGGTAAGTGTCAATGTTCGGGTGCTGTCGCAACCATTGGCTGCGGTAAAAATGTCAACGTAGGTTCCGCTCGAAGAATAACCCTCGTACATTTCGCCTTGACAAATGCTGTCGGATTTAGACGATGTAACATTGGGCAACACGGTAAGTGTCAATGTTCGGGTGCTGTCGCAACCATTGGCTGCGGTAAAAATGTCAACGTAGGTTCCGCTCAGTGAATAACCCTCGTACATTTCGCCTTGACAAATGCTGCTTGTTATGGATGAGGTAACATTAGGCAAGACTTTAAGGTTGATAGTGCGTATGCTATCACAACCAAAATTGGCAAATAAAGTATCTATGTATATTCCAGTTGCAGAATATCCTAAATAATTTTCACCTTGACAAATAGTTTCAATGTTGTTAAATATATAATAAAAATTGTTGTTCTCAATTGTCATTACACTATCAATGATACATCCTTCGGGTGACTTTACAAATAAATCGAGGTTCCCACTTCCTAAATTAGTAAATATATTTGACATCTGAAAGGTAGTGCCATTCAAAGAGTATTGGGTGCTCGGACGGTTGGTTGATACAATAATACTACCATTATTCAGTCCCTCACAATCAGTATTTGAAATTTGTATGTCGGTTATTGCGAAAGGCTGGATGTTTGCTTGGTCGTTAAAATATTGTACTGCTCCAACAATAGACCCATTCCACATCGAATTACCTTGATTATTAATTAAAGAGTTGTTCATTTTATAGTATGCAATCAAGCCTGTCTGTAAGATTGGGCTGGGTAAGTCAAGCATATTGTTGCGAATTTCATCTTGTGAACGACATACATTCCAAATCCGAACTTCATCAATTTTACCTAAAAATTGTTCGCATTGACAACTACTTTGGTTTCCTATCGCTGTTAGGAAATTATTTTGATATAAATTACCACTGAATGGTTGTTCAATTACAAGGCATCCGTCAACATAGTATTTTACCATGCTTCCATTGTAAGTACCTGCTATATGATACCATTTATTTGGGCTTAACGTGAATGGGTTCCACATTTGTAAAAATTGTGTAGCTCCACTATTGCCACTTACGTATGTTGTAAGTTCAAACGTCAAAGGTCTTAATAGGTAATTGACATCAGAAGGACTAACATGTTTGCTAACTACATTTATGCTATTGTTTCCATTCATGTAAATCAATGCCTCCACTGTAATTTGATTTCCTTGAATATCAATATCTCCAATATTTGCCCAAGTACCATTGTTCGTAAAATTAAGGCTTTGTGCAGAGCAATTTGATGCAAATACGAGCATCAAAATAGTTGATGTTTTATTTATTTTCATTTTTTATTTAATTTATTATTGAAAATAACGTCGCATGTTTGTCAATTTTACCACAAATAGCCTATTGAATGAAACCCTATTTATTCCAAATCATCCATTTCCGTCATTATAATCAAAATAGTTATCTTGACTCAACTGAGAGACGCTAAAAAATAATGGGAAGATCGGTTCATGTGGCAAATTTTATCCATGCAAATATATGGTAAAACTTTAAATTTCCAAAGGGGTTTTTAACTGTCCCTCCCGCCGCTCCGGAAACAACCCCAACATCCCCTCCTCACTCGCTTCACAAACCCCGCGCTCCGTCACCAACCCCGTAACCAAGCGCGCCGGCGTCACATCAAAACCATAATTAATCGCCGGACTATCCTTCGGCGTAAGCAGCACTTCCCGGATTTGGGCGCCGTCCCAGCCACTAATATATCGTACCTCATCAGGACTGCGTTCTTCAATCGGAATTTCGGCAAGCCCGTCGCGCAAATTCCAGTCAATTGTGGTGGAGGGCAGGGCCACATAAAACGGAATATGATTATCGTAGGCCGCCAGCGCCTTGAGGTAGGTGCCGATTTTATTGGCCACGTCGCCGGTGCGCGTGGTGCGGTCGGTGCCCACAATGACCATATCCACCATGCCGTGTTGCATGAGGTGGCCGCCGGCATTGTCCACGATCACGGTATGGGGCACGCCCGCTTGTCCGAGTTCCCAGGCGGTGAGGCCGCCCTGGTTGCGGGGCCGGGTTTCGTCAACCCAAACATGTACGGCAATGCCTTTTTGATGCGCCTGGTAAATGGGCGAACTAATGGTGCCCCATTCGATACAACCCAAGCGACCGGCGTTGCAATGGGTAAGAATTTGCACCGGCGCGCCGTTTTTTGCCTTGCTCAATTGTTCAATAATCGGCAAGCCGTGTACGCCAATCATGCGGCACAATTCCACATCTTCTTCTACAATTTGATGGGCAGTTGAAAGTGCAATTTGGGCTTTTTCCTGAAAATCATCGGTTATGGAGATGGCCTCCTGCATACGCGCGAGCGCCCAAAACAGGTTCACTGCCGTGGGGCGCGATTGGCGCAGTCGCTCGATGCTTTCTATTAAATATGCCTGATTATCAGGCTGTTGCGCGGCTTCCAAACAGGCAAAATAAACCCCGTAAGCGGCGGTAGCGCCAATCAAAGGCGCGCCGCGCACCACCATGGATTTAATGGCCCATACTACTTCTTCCACATTCGTGAGGGTTTGCGCCTTGATTTCATGCGGCAAACTGCGCTGGTCCAATACCTGCACGGCGCCGCTGCCGTCGGGGTGCATCCAGATCGTGCGGCGGGTAATATCAACGCTCATGTTACTTGAAAGTCAGGTTGATTTGTGAAAAATCGGCGGCAGTGTCGTGTTTTTCGGAGGCTACCGTACCGGGACGCACAATTTGAACAGTTTGTATCCCGGCCATTAAAGCAGCGTCTAACTCGGCCTCCACGTCTGATAAAAACAGAATTTCATCCGCCGGAATTTGTAGGATTTTTACAATGGCGCGGTAGGAATCGGCCTCGCGTTTGTTGCCGACGCTGGTGTCAAAATAGTTGGCAAAATAAGGCCTCAAATCGCCAAAATCAGAAAATCCGAACAACAGATGCTGGGCTTCTACCGAACCGGAAGAATAAACGCCGATCTGAATGCCTTCAATTTTCCAGTATTCCAGCGCGGGCGGCACATCCGGGTAAATATGGCCGGTTAATTGGCCGTTTTTATACGCGTCGCGCCACAAAATCCCTTGCAACAACTTGAAGGCCGGGTGTTTGCGGTCAGCCTCCGTCCAGGCGACCATCGTATCAGCCAGTTCGGCAAGCGATAGGGTAGGGCCGCCCTCTTCGGATACCGTTTGCTGAACGGCTTGTAATTGGGTGGCGACTTCCGGCAGCAATGCGGAGTCTGTTAGAAACCCTGCAATATGCCGTTTGAAATACGGAAACAGGGTTTCATACACGAACGACGTTGAAGTTGTGGTGCCTTCAATGTCCGTAAGAATGTAGCGAATCATGTTAATTTGGTTCAGGCCGGATTGTAGTTTTGATCAATGCCGGATTCGGTGTAGTGTGGTACCCAGCCGGATTGGTCGATAAACATCCGAATGGCTTTTACAGAAGGATTTTCCTTGCCGGCATCAAACCAGTGCCGCGTGTTGGCGGGTACTGAAATCAGATCGCCAGCCTGGCATAAAACATTGAATATCGGGTCTTTACCGTTGTCTAAATTAAACCAGAATGCGCCTTGGCCGTCTACAAAAAAGCGCACTTCGTCTTCTGTGTGGCGGTGTTCGCTCAGAAATTTGTTGCGCACGGCTTCGTAGTTCGGCGTACCCGCATTGATGTTGATTACATCGGCCGTTTGGTAGCCGTTTTTGGCCATAAAAGGCGCTAAAACATGATGGTAAGCGCGTAAAACGGTGTCCTGATCGGCGTCAACAGCTAAAGGTTCGGAGGCTTCCCATTGTTCAAACCATATACCGCGCTCGGCTAAAAAAGCGCGGATTTCATCGGGATTGGCGTTGCTTACTGCTTGGTCGGGAATGTTTAATATGGCCATAATCTGATTGCTTTAATCTGCAAAAATCTTTGAATTTTAAAGAGAAGTGGTGGTTGAAGGATTAAATTTTTATTAATTTTGTACAAATCACCGCGCTTCCAAGTGATTCAAACAATCCAACAAAAACTCAAACACCTCAATATGTCGTTTGGCTTCTGCGATGCTGCTGCCCCAGGCATACAAACCGTGGCCGGCTAACAGAAAACCGGGAACGCCGGGGTAGTTTTTTAAGGATGCCCGAATATGTCCGCTCAATGCCGCTATATCCTGCGAATTTTCATAAATCGGCAGTTGAATGCTTGCTTCATGCGTGGTAATCCCTGCGATGCCTTTTAATAATTCAAACCCGGAAATGTTCGCGCTGGCTTCTGCGCGGTGTTCCCAGGAAAAAACGGTGTTGACCACAGAATGGGTATGCAGCACGGCCTTCACTTCCGGCTGTTCGTATAACATGGTGTGCAACAGGGTTTCAGCTGAGGGCTTAAGGTCGCGATAAGCTTCCAAGGGCTTTCCGTTTGCGTCTATTTCCATGAAATCTTCCAGGGTGAACTGACCCTTATCAAGACCGGAGCGCGAAATGGTGTAGGTGTTTTGCGCGGGCGCCGGATTGCGAAAAGAGTAATTGGTACTGGTGGCGGGCGCCCAGCCTTTGGCATGAAACCAGTGTATAATGGAAAGCAGTTCTTGTTTCAGCGCTTGTTTCGACATTTCCTTTTTGTTTCAAAGGTAAAACAAAATGCGTATTTCATGTAGGCGACACGCTTGGCGCACTTCCATTTAAAGTAATGGTAATATTAACTTTACTTCCGCATGAAAGGATCTTTAGAAATTTGGCCAAAATATTCAAAAATGGCATTTGAACTTATTTCGCTTAGCCCGGAAGTTTTGCTGAATACCTTGAAAAGCGTGGCGGAGCCATTGCTTTACCCCAGCGACACCGATGCACCCCTTGAAATTCAATTACTTACGGTTGCCGAAGTGGGTGAGGCCATTTCTGCGGAAGACATTCAACGTGTATTTTATGATGAAGGCGCCGATTTTGAGGTTGGCAGCATCGAATGGGCGGAAGCAAATCGCTTGGAAAGCAACGGTACGCAACGTTTTTTCCTCGACCTGCCGGATATTATTACCACTTATCCGAACAATGAATACCAGGTGCAAGAGCAATACCACCGCGAACATGCGCAGCACTGGCGTACTTTACGCGACCTGTTTTTCGACAATTTGGTAAAACAACGCTGGTTCCGCGTCGATCTCGCCGAACCGGACAGCGCGCGGGCTGATATTTACTTGGTGGGCCGTCACCTGAAAATTGAAGTTGATCCCGAAACGGAAGAAACCCGTACTGAATTGCTGGATTGGGTGGTCATCAAAACGTATGTGATTGAAGCATAGTGTATTTTTTTTTCATGTCTTTCGGAGCGTTGATGAGGCTGTATCATAAGGTAACGTGGGATTTTTTCGCCAAATAAAAAGTTGAGATCGCGCCTAATTGTCGGGTTGACTATCAGTCACCCCGACAATACGCTCGGTCATTAGAATAATATTTTGTGAACGATCCTCAAGTTGCTTAAAAAAGGACTTATGATACACCCTCCATTTTTGTAGAAAACGGTCGAGCCTAATGTGGGAATATATCTAGCATCTTGTAACCCCTACTTATAGATTTGGGGCTACAAATATGCCGTTTCTACGGAACGAAAATTATATGCGTCCCATTAAAGTCAATAAAAAAAATCATATTAAAAAGAAAATTTCAAGGTTTAAACCATGAAACACTTCATTGTTGCCTTTGCATTGCTCTGTTTTATCGCAAGCGCACAGGGCCAATCAACCATATACCCGTACCTGCAATCGCCTACG
>JBAXTB010000367.1:0-5810 GCA_037130425.1 Bacteroidota bacterium | reverse complement strand
AAATTATGTATTTTTACCATGCAACTTCTCCGTAAACCGTAGCCCGAAGGGATTACATGTTTATAGATAAAACCGAGCAAAACGGCCCCAATCCCGAAGGGATTGTATGTAAAAATGCTACAAAACACATAAAATCCCTTCGGGATTTTTGTGTGGCAAACAGGTAAACAAACCATGAATTTCAACCACTGCGAATCACTATACTGGGTATTCACCCAACTCTGCAACGATAAATGCGACCATTGCTACAACCTTTCCGGTCCGCAAGGAGCCCGTATGTCGGAAAAGGAATGTCTGCAAATCGTGGCCAACCTGCCCGAGCGCATTGACCGCATCATCCTTTCCGGCGGTGAACCCTTAGCCGAGCGCAAACTGTTATACCGCATCCTCGACGCCATCAAGGCGCGTTACGGCGATAGCACCCAGGTGATGCTGCAAACCAACGGCGACCTGCTTACCGGTAAAATACTAGACACCCTCATCCAAAAAGGCGTTTCCCGCTTCGATATTGCCAGCATCGACCGCTACCACAAACACTCCGGCGCACGCCTGATGGAACTGGCCGACCTGTTTACTTCCCGCAATGTGGACGGCGAAGACAAGGACCCGCTGATTGAAAAAGAAACCTATTTGGTGCATGGCAAAACGCTCAGTTGGGGCTATTGGGGCGCTACGGACGATATGTGGCTTGGCGGCAACTGGGCCAGAGGTCGCGCCTTAGAAAAGAACAACTGGAAACGCGATCCAAGCCATAATTTCTGCAAAGTGCTCTCCGGCGGCATCGGTTTTTTGAGCGGCGCGGAGGGCATTCCACAGGAAATCTCCATTCAACTTTGGCGTATAAATCCTTGCTGTCCAGGCACTTACAAGGCAATGGGCGATGCGCGCAAAGACAAGGTAGCGGATGTGTTAGAGCGCGTATCACAATCGCCCATATTCCAGAAAATCAACGAAGGCGACCCGCTGGGCATGGGTGAAAGTATTGGAATCAGCCGAGAATTCGCCGCAGCACGCACCGAAGATTTGCAAAATATTTGCCTGTGGTGCGACGAGTTTTTCCGCGACTATTTTGAAATGGACACCCTACAATCTCGCTTTGAAACCGCCGCTACCAATGTCTGATACCAGCCTGATTTTTATATACAATGCCGGTTCCGGTTGGTTCAACGTGGCGGCCGACATCAGCCACAAGATTTTTTCGCCCTCCACTTATCCGTGCAGTTTGTGCGGATTGACATACGGCGTTTTTTCCATCCGTAAAGAATGGGACGAATTCGTAAAGCAGCCGCCCATTCCCTTTGTGTTTTGGCACGACGATGAATTTAAACGTGAAATGCCGGAGCAGGTCGGGAAAATTGCCTTGCCGGCAGTGTTGAAAAAAACGGAAGCGGGCGTGTCGTTGTTTTTATCTAAACAGGAATTGGATGAAATGCGGACGATTTCAGAGTTAAAAACGGCGATTTTAGAGAAATTGGCCTCTTAAGGGCAATGACATACGGGAAAAGTGACGGAGTGACCTTATTCGTCAAGCCAATTTACAAAAAACCTCGGAGAGGTTTAACATTGGTAGAAATGATTGATTATAAAGCGATTACGACCTCGGAGAGGTCGCACGTTGGTTTTGGATTCGCGGGAAATAAACCAACGTTAGACCTCTCCGAGGTCAAGCGTAGATCGTTTGATATTTAGTCTTATGGCAAAGGCATCCCGTCCTCCCCAAAAATCTCCATCGGAATTTTTCCCGCTTCAAATTTAGCCAGATTATCCTCCCTTCTTTTGCGTTTAACTGCTTCATTTTCAGGCGTTACCGTACGAACAAATTTCAGCGTTTCCTCAAACTTTTCAGGTTCTGCAATCGCATCCGTCAAGCCTTTTTTCAGTTTATCTTTCACCGCTTCCGGACGAATTTCCCAACCTGAAATCCAAACCTCCGGCAACGAATCAACAATTGCGTAGAGATTAACCCCGCCCAAGCGCTCGAACATATTAGACACTAATTTTTCATCCAACGCAGCCTCACAAATCGGGTTTTCGCGCAGCGCCTGCAACACAAAGTCGCTGGTAGAAAAATCCTTGTCCCGCATAATGCCCATGAGCAAAAACGAGGTTTCGTAGTCAAACGAACGCAGCAAGCCCTCCGCTTCCATCAAATTCGGGTTGCGGATGGTGCGGTCTGTATTGAGCAGAAAAATATCAAAAGCAAACAACGCGGCGGTTGCGTGCGTGTGTACTGCGTGCGCGCGATCGGGTGTGCAGGCGCGGACATTTTCGTAAAACGGGAAAGCTAAATTTATTCCGAAACTCTTGTGAATCAAGTCTTTAACCTCTTCGTGTATCTTGCCGATTTCTAAAGTTTCGTCGATGGTAATCAGGCCTGGCTTATTGATTGGCAGCCCGATTTCATAACCTAAATGCCCGCAAATCCATTCGCAGAGGTAGGAATAACGCCCGGATTGTCCGCCCCGAAGTTTTACAAAAAACTTAGAGCCGGCTTCGTCTTGCACCACAATCGGCGTAGACGATCCCGTGGTCAGGTAAGAGTGAAAGTGAAGCGATGTAGTGTTTTGGTACATGAAAAGTCTGGCAGGGAATCAGAAAACGACCTTGCAAGGTAAAAGTACGCCGCTTTTATGATTCCTTGTGTCTCAAGGCTTTTCAACGCTGCGATCTGCCTTATCTTGCATAAATTTAAACGCCAAAATAAACAGGTATAGCGCAAATTTTTACCTTTACCCTGATTTCATTCACCCAACATTTGAAAACATGCCGCAACAATTCAGCACCGCCTCGGAAGTATTTTTACGCGATTTACGCTTGCAATCCTTTAACGCCGTACAGCAGGAACTGGAAAAACTGCGTCAATCGCCTCAAATCCTCCTATCGCCAGGCTGGAATTTGGCCCATACCTTCGACCATTGCGCCCGAAGCATCGAACATTCCATGCTGGGCTTTCCAATTCTGAACAACCCATTATTTCGAACGGTCATCGGCCCTGTCGCATTTCAGGTATTCGACTTGCGCGGCTACATGAGCCACAACCTGACCGAAGAAATCCCCGGCGATGCCGAACCCACCGAAACGCTCAGCTTTGAAGCCGCCTTGGAACGCCTGCAAAAAAGCATCCGTGATTTTGACCAATGGCAAGGCGACATGAAACCGCATTTTGCATACGGTTCGCTCACAAAAGGACAATACGAACGGGCCAACGCGATGCACGTCGCGAATCATTTGGCGTCGATGGAGTATTAGGGGGTGGAGGGCAATGTCGTTGAGTTAAGGATTTAAGATTAAATGATTTAAGATTACATGATTTAAGATTACATGATTTAAGATGTAGTCGCATTTTTCTGGTTATTGTGGTTGCTTTATTCGAATTTGTAACGGAAATGGGCGCTTGCGGGAAAGGATTGGCCTTTCGAAATGCTAAGCGTTACCGCACCATCTAAAATCTTAAATCATGTAATCTTAAATCTCAAATCCTTAGCCTTGTGAAACCGGGCAGCACCCGCTGAGGTCATAGTGGGCAGCCCCCAGTAATCACGGGTACGCCATCCCAATCGTACCTTCACCTTCCAAAGCCTTTACCTCTCCTAAAGCATTGTACAACAGGCATTTAAAATAAATGTCGATTTTCCTGGTTTTCAGCCCCTTTTCATTCAAGTCGTAAGGTAAAGAGTTTATAACCCTAAAAAACTGATCCGCGTTTTGATTGCCCCAATCCGAACGCCAGGTATTACCTCCTGCGTCGATCCACTGGATTGCCACGCCGTTCAAAGCACCTGACGTACCAAGATTTACGTTTTTGATTGTGTAGGAAAATCCGGTGGTTTTGCGAATATTTTCCCCACTGCTCAATTGAGCAAGCTTCGCCGTGGCGATTTCTGCCTGCGCATCGGCTGCAACCACTTCAATGGCGCCAGTTGTAAGTCCAAATCCCTGATCAAAAAAACTTTGATAGGTGGAATCATTACTCCATTTATAACTTACAATCGGTGAACCGATACTTACTGCCTGAAGATTAAAACCATTTGTCAGCGCAACAGTATCATAACTGGCGGCAATCCTGACCATAGGGAACGTTTTTTGCCCCGCCATATCAATCTTGCCGGTCACACGACTGCGCAGCGCACCATTTTTGATGGTTTGTAATTCAACAAAATGCACGTTTGATTGTGGAAAATCCAATTTGGCAGAATCTCCAACAATTCTGATTGTTTGGTCAATGCTCCATACAAGCGAATCAACCAATTCGTGTGGCTCAGCGCTTAAAACAAGCCTTTTTACAATCGAATCCTGCCCATTCGTTCCTTTATAGGCATAATAACCAAGATGAAAAATTGAATCAACCCCTTGTTCAAGCACGCTTAAAGGATACGTTATCTCAAAATGCAGACTGTTCTGACAATCGCCATTTTCGCAAGATACCAATCCCAATGTCCCAATTGTTTTAAACTTCTGATTTTCCGTTGAATAACGCGTAAACATGTAGTAGGATCCCACCCCTGCATATAAGATGGGAAGCGATATGCCCTTAGCATCCATAAAGAAAACAGGATTTGAGGAGCCGGAAAGACCATCCTGGGCTTTTTGACATCCGGCCAGTAACAGGACGAATATGGAAAGGTAGATATAGTTCCGCATTACCATTAAAATCTGTATTTTAAACCCATATTAATATTTTCAAACCCCTTTCCCCTGACCCCGTCAACAGCGGGTTTAACCAAACTACTGTAATACTGGAATTGTGCGCACAAACTCAAGCTGCTAAACGCTTGCCATTCAACACCAGTCCCGACAGACATGGAAAAACGCCTGTATAAGTCACTGGCAAAATATAAATCGTTTTCGGCCTTATAGTAGTTATTATCAATTGATAATGAAGAGGTGCTGCTTTTTCTAATCTTACCGAGGGCGCCCAATACAATTTCCGGTGCGCCAAAAGCACTGAGCGCAAATTGCCCGGTGTGCCATTGTATTCCCAGCGGAATTTCTATTAGGTGAAATCCGCTAACATTCTTTTTCTGCTCAATGTATTGCGCGCCGAAACTATAACGCACCTGACTAGTGTAGTCCTCAAGATCAGAGGATTGCACTGTTTTAGATTTAGGGACAAATCGGTACCGCACAGCGCCTGTGGCCGACCAGTGTTTTTGAAAAGCGCGTTCAGCAAAAACACCGACTCCCCCACCCCAGCCCAAGGCGCTTTGATTAAAGATAAAAGCAGATGTAAATGCTTCAACACCAAATCTTAAACGTTTGTCAATCAACACTTTAATCGGAGCGGGCGGTGCAACTGCTTCCTTAACCACAGGCATTGGTATTTCGCCCTGATAAACAAACGGCGACATCGGCAAAGACAAGGGCGCAAGGATCAACGTATTAATGTTTGGCTGTTCAGTTCCATTCATTTCATTGATTGACGATGGCGTATTCCATGGTGCAACTACCTGATTTTCGGAACCCTTTACCGGATTTTCGGACGCGGCGATAATAATATTTTCCGTTTTAGAACCTGCGCCAACGGCCAATGGCGAATTATTTTCAACACCAGCGTTTCTTGTCGGAATTGGTAAAACGGTACCGACAGGCGCTTTTTCTGCTTTACGTAACAAACTAAGGCTACCCTTTGGATTTGTATCAGCACGCTTATTTTCTATCAGGTTTTCTACTGAAACTGCACTTGTTTTAGGGCTATTTTCGTTCGTTTGCAAAACACTTGAACCTGGTGTTTGACGCGACTGTTCTTTTGCTGTTTTTGGCTTATCTTGATCCTTGATTAAAGTCGGACTCGGCAGCGCAAGTGTCGCGGA
>JBAXTB010000366.1:0-5819 GCA_037130425.1 Bacteroidota bacterium | reverse complement strand
TTTATTGAACCCGAAATGAAAAATGCTTTAAGTGCTACAAATTCTCCAAATCCACCGGCAATTTCACCACCCGTTTCCCTGTTGCCAAAAACACTGCATTAAACAAAGCCGGCGTAAAGGGCGGCAATCCCGGTTCGCCCGCACCGCCCGGCGCTTCCTGGTTTTCCATGACATGAATTTCGACCGGCGGCATTTCGGAAATTCGGAGCAGCGGGTAGTTGTTGAAATTACTTTCCTGCGCCTCGCCACCCACGAAGGTAATGCCCGGTTTGATGGCCGTACTCAAAGCCATGACCACATTGCCCTCGGTTTGGGCGCGCACGGTATCGGGATTGACGGTCAGGCCGCAATCGACCACACCGATTACGTTGTCTATTTTGACCCCGGCGCCTTTTTTGCTTACCGTAATGGCGTAGGCCGCAAAACTTCCAAACGAATTCGCCACCGCAATACCGACCGCTTTCCCGGCCGCTTTTTGCGCGCGGTAGTTTGATTTTGTTTCCAAAAACTGAAGCAAGGCCAGCCAGCGCGGTTCGTTTTTCAACATGCTGATGCGAAAATCAAGCGGGTCTTTACCGGCAGCGTGGGCCATTTCATCCATGAAACATTCATGCCCGAACAAACTGGTAGAACTGTACACCGAGCGCCACCAAACAATCGGAATGTCGGTATGGTGATGCACAAACGCCTGACGCCGGTTGGGGATAATATATGGGCTGGTGGCCTGATCGATGCCTTCGCTCACCCAGTCATCGGGTTTGTTGCTGAGGTCTTCGCCAAATGCCTGAAAAGCGATGGAGGCGCCGGCCACTTTGTGCTCCCAAGCGATCAGATTTCCGTTGGCATCCAAAGCGCCTTTCATCGCGCTGATCATGCCGGGACGGTATGGGCCGTTGGCCAGATCGTCTTCGCGGGTCCAGATCATTTTGACCGGCTTATCAATTTGCTTGGCAATATGCGCCGCCTCCAGTACAAAGTCGGTGTAGCCTTTGCGGCCAAATGAACCGCCCATGAGCAGGCTGTTTACTTTTACGTTTTCTTTCGGAACGCCGAGGTATTTGGCAACGGCCGAAATGGTGCCGTCGATGGATTGTACGGGCGCCCACACTTCTACTTTGTCGCCTTGTACCCAGACAGTGGCGTTCATGGGCTCGATTTGGGCATGGCTGGCAAAGGGCGTTTCGTACATGGATTCCAGCACTTTGGCGGCCTTCGCAAAAGTCGCTTTTACATCGCCCACAGCGTCGTTATAAGCAAAACCCTCTTGTTTAGCCGCTTTTTCCCTTGTTTTAGCGTAATAATCGTCGGTAGAAATATCTTCGTAACCGGTATTGTCCCATTCAATTTGCAACGCGCGCCGGGCTTTGAGCGCCGACCAATAGGTATTGGCAACCACCGCCACGGCAGGCACGGCCTTGTGCGGCATTTTGCGCTCTGTTTTCAACACCTTGACCACGCCAGGCATGGCAGCCACTTCTGATTCGTTGAAACTGACGATTTTGCCGTGAATGAGCGGACAATGTTGCACGCTGGCGTACACCATACCGGGCAAGGTAATATCAATCCCGAACACCGCTGAGCCGTTTACCTTGGCAGGAAGGTCGGGGCGGCGCATGGATTTACCTAAGATTTTGAAATCTTTCGGGTCTTTTAGTTTGGGCGATTTGGGCACTTCCAATTTGGCGGCGTCGGCGACCAATTCGCCATACGTGAGCGTTTTGCCGGAAGATCGGTGTTGTATTTTCGCGTCTGCGGCCACGCAATCGGCTTCGGCACAGGACCAGCGGTTGGCGGCGGCTTTTACCAGCATTTCTTTGGCAGCCGCACCGGCTTCGCGCAGGGGAATCCAGCTTTCGCGCACGGAAGCCGAACCGCCCACGCCTTGCGGACCGTATTTTTTAGCGCCGTTCGACATGCGGATATCCACCATGTCGAGGCTGACTTCCAGTTCTTCCGCAATGAGGGCGGGCATGGATTGCAAGGTGCCCTGGCCCATTTCAGGGCGCGGGTTGAAGATGGTAATTTTATTGTCGGGCGTAATGAGGATGAAGTTGTTCAGTTCCAGTTCGCTGCCCCAAGCGTCGGCGTTTTCGTCCCCGATTTGGGTCAAACCTGCGGCGAACAATTTACCGGCCCCATTAAAACCAATGAGCAGCACGGCCCCGGCCTGACCGGCTATTTTTAAAAATTCACGACGGGAAGAAGTATATATGGACATGGCATAAAATGCTGAAGGATAAACAATGGACTGCGGTTAAATTATTGATTTTTAATAATTTAGCAGCCGCGCGTTAAAGGATTTATGTAAGGTTTAAAGGCCGCTGGTTTATTTTCCGGAGCCTTCTTTCATCATTTTTGCAGCCAAATGAATGGCCTTGCGGATGCGCGGGTAGGTGCCGCAGCGACACAAATGACCGGACATGGCGGCGTCAATATCTTCGTCGGTGGGGTTGGGTTTACGGCTCAATAAATTGGCGGCGGTCATCAGTTGTCCGCTTTGGCAATAGCCGCATTGGGGCACCTGTTCGGCGAGCCAGGCCAATTGCACGGCATGGGTCGTATCCTTCGACAAGCCCTCGATGGTGGTGATTTTTTGCGAGGCTTTCACTGTAGAAATCGGCGTGATGCAGGAACGCACCGGCTGGTCGTTGATGTGGACCGTGCAAGCGCCGCAAAGCGCCATGCCGCATCCGAATTTGGTGCCGGTGAGGCCGACGAGGTCGCGGATCACCCACAGGAGCGGGGTATCGGGTTCGGCTTCTATGGTGTGTTTGGTCCCGTTTACGGTGATGGTGTATTTTGACATGGCGATATTTTTAAGCGGGTAAATTTAGGGCGAATTTCGCAGGATCCCAATCAAGTTTACTGTTCAATTGTTCATAGTCATCCTTTGTATCGGCGTCGCGCAACACGGCATTCGAGCTTATATTTATATGTTGCAGAAATGCGCGGTTAGTTTGCACAATGGGTTTGCAACCTTCCGGGAAATCCAGGGCGAGGATATCGGGTTTATAAATCTTGGAAAAAACGACCGGATTGCCGGGTTTCTCTTCAAAAACAGGTTGCACAATGACACGCGGCTCGGATTGTGCTTTATCTAAAAAAACATCCGTAAGTTGTTGATAATCATCCGTTTGAATCAAAGGCATATCGGACAAACAGATCATAAAACCGGCGCTTTGCTCCGACGCTGCGTTTACGGCCGCCTGAATGGAGGAAGTCATGCCGTTTTCAAAATTGGGGTTCAAAACGACTTTTACCTTGTAATTTTCAAGCAGCGGCCGAATCCGCTCCGCTTCGTGGCCGAGCACCACGACGATTTCTGCATTCCGGACTTGAAGCAGCTGGTCGAGCGTGGTTTCCAGCATGGTTTTGCCTTGGAAGGGGAGCAAAAGTTTGTTTGCAGCGCCCATTCGGCGCGACAGGCCGGCGGCTAATAGGATGATACTGAGCATATTGTTTTTTATTTTCCAAAAAATACCCGCGCAGCCTTCAGCGCCTCCGCCAAACGGTCGATTTCTTCCAGCGTATTATAAATCGAAAACGATACCCGAACCGTGCCCGGAATTTCCAAAAAATCCATGAGCGGCTGGGTGCAATGGTGGCCCGCGCGCACGCAAATCCCGCGCGCGTCCAGGAAGGTCGCCAGGTCGTGCGGATGAATATCGTCAAGCAAGATGGACAAAATACCCGATTTTTCAGGGGCTTGGCCAATGATTTGTAAGCCGGGAATTGCATCTAATTGCTTCGTTGCGTATGCCAACAACGCCTGAATATGCTGCCGAATATGCGTGCTGCCCGTTTTTTGCAGCCAATCAATGGCCGCGCCGAGTCCGATCACCCCAGCGATGTTGGGCGTACCCGCTTCAAACTTATGCGGCAAAGGCGCAAAACGCGTTGTTTCAAACGAGACATCTCGAATCATGCCGCCGCCAAATTGAACGGGCAGCATTTTTTCTAAGCATTTTTCCTTGCCGTACAAAACGCCGGTTCCCGTGGGGCCGAACATTTTATGGCCTGAAAAAACAAGAAAATCAACATCCAATGCTTGCGTGTCAATCGGATGCGTAACGATGCTTTGCGCGGCATCCACCAAAATTACAGCGCCATAACGGTGGGCGAGGGCTGTGATTTGAACAATCGGATTAATGGTTCCTAAGGTGTTGGAAATGTGGGTGATGGCTACGATTTTTACCCTTCCGGCCTCGCGCGCAAGCATTTTTTCAAATATATCCAGATCCAAAACACCCTGTTTTGAAACGGGCGCAACCAGCAAGCGGGCCTTTTTGCGCCGGCAAATCTGTTGCCAGGGAATCAAATTGGCATGGTGTTCCATCGCGCTGATCAGGATGGCGTCGTCCTCAGCAAGGGCGTCGTGGGCGAAACTTTGGGCGACTATATTGATGCCTTCAGTGGTTCCGCTGGTGAAAATAATTTCCCTGATGCTTGCCGCATTTAATAAACCGCGCACTTGTTCCCGAACGGCTTCGTAAGACGTCGTTGCTTCATTTGCAATAAGATACGCCCCGCCGCGATGCACATTGGCGTTGCCATTTTCATAAAAAAAACGCTCCGCCTCGATGACGCTTGCGGGCTTTTGCGTGGTGGCCGCATTGTCAAAATAGACCAGATCCGGGTGGGCCTGAAAAAAGGGGAAATCGTATCGGACGGCGTCGAGCATGGGCGTGAACTTGAACTATTGTGTGATAAACGATGAAATTGATCGTTTTCTTTGTTTGGCCTCGCTAAAGTATATTGTAAGCGATATAAATATGTTCTATTTGGCGTACCCAATTTCAATTTCTTTCCTACAAGTCCGTTTTTTCCCCCCTCGCGTCCGATAATTCCACCCACCGTGGCCGGATTACCCCACCAAGACGTCCGAATCGTCCGATCATGGCTTCCCAATTTTGCACCGCGTCATCAGATCCCCCCGCTTCCGCTGATGATTGGCAGCTATTTTCAACTTTAGTATCAAACTACACTACCCATCACCTGTAAAAAGGTAACCTATGAAGAAAACTTCCCTTCCTCCATTATCGGTCACGCAAACGCCGGGCGGCGTTTTGAGGGCCGGTTTGCTTTGTTTAAGCCTGCTGTTTACGGCAGCGACGGCAAGCGCCACCACTTTTACTGTTACAAATACCAATAACAGCGGCGCGGGGTCGCTGCGGCAGGCCTTAACAGACGCCAATGGTAACGGCTCAAGTCCGCACACCATCAACATTACGGCAAGCGGCACCATCACCGTGACATCCGAGTTGCCGGCGCCGGTTTATGCCACCACCATCAACGGGAACGGATGCACGGTTTCCGGGGGCGGAACCACGCGCATATTCGCTTCGATGCAAGCAAACGGGGCCGACATTGCCGTGACAATAAACTTGCTAAATTTCACGGCAGGCAATGGAAGCGGCGGCAACGGCGGCGCTTTTGAAATCCGCCAGGGCTATCGGGTTACATTTACCGATTGCAAATTTTTCAGCAATACGGCTATCGGTTTCGGCGGCGCGATTTGTTACAACATTTCGGGTTCGCAAATTGGGAGCATGCGCCCCTTGGTTTGTACGCGTTGTTCGTTTACCAGTAATTCAAGCACCGCCTCGCACAGCGGCGGGGTAGACAACAGAAACGGTGATGCGACTTTTACGAACTGCACTTTTGCCTATAATACAGCGGCCGGTGCGGGCGGCGCTTCTTCGGCAACCTTCAGTCCATCCATAAGTAAGTTTATAAACTGTACGATTGCCAATAACAGCTGCGCAACGGCGAGCGCCGGCGGCGGGCTTCAATTGGAAGGCGCCTCAAGTTTGTTGAAC
>JBAXTB010000365.1:0-5866 GCA_037130425.1 Bacteroidota bacterium | reverse complement strand
ACCTCCAACTCCGGCCACTCCGTACTCCCATCCTTCACGCGTTTGAAAACCATATCCGTGCTTTCGCCCAGCACAATTTCGGCTGTGGTATAAACCAAATTTCCTTCTAATAAGTGTCCGCCGACGGTTCGGCCCAAACTGTCGCTCACGCTCGCGTGCAGGTGCAAGCCGTGCGTGCTGAGCGTACCGACCAAACTCACAATTTCAAAATGTCCGTTCCCTTTACTGCCCTCCGGCTGGTTGGCAAAACGCAAATTATATTGGGTCAAACTGCCCACACAGGTTACAACCCAGCCCGCTTCAATGTTGTGGGCTTTTACGTAGGATTCGATCTCTTTTCTAAGGTCTTGGCCGGGTTTTAGGCGGAAAGCGTGTGTTTTTACGAGTGGTGTGGGCATGGCGGGTTTGTTTTGGCAGGAAATGAATGCTATTAAAAACAAGAGGAAGGAGTATCGCATGGGCATTGAGTTTGATCTGCGAAAGGTACGCTTTTTATATTGCGCTCACGAAACCTTCCCCAACAACCACCCCCTTTCCGCCACTTCCGTAGTGCCCTCCAACTCCCGGCGCAACGCCTCCCGCGCCTTCTTGTTTTGCGTGTTCGTATCCAGCAGTTTTTTTACAAAATACAAGAGTTTTTCATTGGTAACGCGGTGATAACCAAGGTTTTTCTGCCGCCGCAAAAAAGCCGAAAAACTCTGAATCAGCGACTCCAGCGCCGACCATTCGCCCAATTCAAAATAACTGCGCAGCAGCATCCGCCGGGCGTCTAAGTTATTGAGCGGATCTTCCAGTTCCACCTGTTGCAGCAAGGGCATGGCGCGGGTATAATCCTGCTGCTGGAAGTACAAAAACGCCCGGTTGTAGCGATACAAATTGTCGCGCTCGCGCGGGTGCAACTGCGCCTGATACTGCTCCAGAAACGCGGCCGCCCAAGCGTGTTCTTGCAGCGCCGCAGCAAGCCGAATGATGTTTTTGTAGTTAAAACCCGACAAAATCCCGTTTTCCAGCAAAATCCCCGAATCCAGCGTAACATGGTATAAATCAAGCGCTTCCCGGATATAGGCGCTGCGCCCGGTATTCATGCGCCGGATGCAGCCGTTGATGGCCAGCAAATACAAACCGCGCTGTTCATCCACCGAAAAACACTGCCGATGCTCGGCCAAACTCGCTTTGAGATGCTCCAACGGCGCGCTTTCGTCCGGGTGCTGCAACATTTGGTACGCGTGGTAATACACCGCAATGGCCGGCGTTTTCAGCATTTCATCGCGCTCGACGGCCTCCAAAATAGCATTTAACAAACCCATGCGGTAGCCTTGCCCCGCCACGGCTTCGTGCATACTGCTCAAACAGGCGTGCCGCAGCATTTCGGAAACATAATACGCCGTGAGTTCGTCGGGCAGCGGCTGAAAATTGAGCCGGGCCGAGCGCTCGCGTTTGGAGGCCTGTTCCAATTGTTCCTGGTACAAAATGTAACGCTGAAAATGATATTGAGCATCACGCAACAGCCCCTGCTCCATATCGGCAAACTGCGTCGTCAAGGTTTTTTCAAACAAATCATCCATGCCGCGCCGACGCAAGGCCCGCAACAACAAGGGCGCTTGTGTTTCATCTCCGGCCCTGGCTTCTTGCAACACAAGGTATTGTCGCACCAAATCCAGCAAATACGACTGCACATGCCGCAAACGCCGTCCGTCAAACGGTTCTTCCGGATACACCGCAGCAAACAAACGCTCCGGTTCAAGCGCCGAATGCGCCGAGCGGCCCGCATGTTCCGCTAAATAATCGCTCAAACGAACAACATCCTCCCGCTTGTTGAAGTAGGCACAGCGCGCCAGTTCGCCGATGGCCTTGCGCTCGGAAGCGTTTAGGCGATTAAAAACACGTAAAATAAGTGCGTCCATGATATATTTATTCGACAAAAATAAATATTACTACTTGAATATCAATATTTTAATAAAATTAAGCATTCGACAAATTGATTTATTTGTATTTACAATCCACCTTACGAACGCAATATCTTTGACCTATGACATTTCCAAAGTATCCACCGTATATGAGAAAAATCTTCTTTTTACTCGCTTCTTTATGCTTTTCGCTTACATCATCCGCTCAAATCAGCGCTTTTTGGGAACGTGTCCCAGGGCCTTATGGAGGGAAAGACATTGTTTTAACTAAAACCCATAGCGACACGCTATATGCGCAACCACCGCAATCTGTCCCAAACAGTTACGAAACAGAAATTACGCGGCTTTATCGTTCAACGGATAATGGCCAAAACTGGGAGCGTCTTTTGCTAACATTGAATGGCGATACGCTGCATGGTTATGTCGGGATAGCGCCCAATGGAACCTTTAATATGGTATTTGGCGATCTTTCTTCCGGTATATCTAATTTATATCGCTCCTTTGATAGCGGGTTAAATTGGACAGTCATTCATGTAAACAAATCTTTTTTCAAAGTTGAGGAAACCTCAAGTGGCGCACTTTTGGGATTAGAAAATAAT
Source organism: Bacteroidota bacterium (assembly GCA_037130425.1). GTDB lineage: Bacteria > Bacteroidota > Bacteroidia > Chitinophagales > Saprospiraceae > M3007. The sequence continues at coordinate 3,360 of JBAXTB010000365.1, read as the reverse complement.
CAAGAAGAAATCTGGCGTTCTCAGGATGGGGGCCAGACGTGGAGCATCGCGCATAATGCGTTGCCATATTTAAAAACACCTAGAACCAATATAAAATCACTTCAAAATGGAGATTTAATCCTCTCCGGGTTTCTTAACTACGAAATATTCCGATCTTCCGACGACGGCTCATCATGGCAAATGCTGGAAATTGATTCGGTCAAGAGTTTCCCTTCCGGCAGCCTTTATGCGAGTAGTTCCGGCGCATTAATTGCGCATGGCCTTAAACACTTATATCGTTCAACCGACCAGGGCCAAAACTGGCAAAAAATTGACGGGACAGATTATTTTGGGACGCTCGGTCTTGTGCAATTAAATGATGGAACCCTGATTACGACCGACGCCACCTATAAATTTGTTAGATCCAACGACGACGGTCTCAGTTGGCATTCTTTTTCAGCTAACCATGATTTTATTCAAATTTTGCCCATCCGCCTTTCAAATGGTACTATTTTTAGCATCTGCAATGCCTTGTATCAATCTGTCGACGGGGGCGTAAACTGGCAATTTTCGGCAAATTCAATGGATTTAACCACACCGAGACAATTAGAATTTATCTCAGAAGACTCCATGTTTGCAATGACCGACAATGGTTTATGGCGTACCTACAATGGAGGGCAAAACTGGACTAAACTAAATGACGTAAATAGCAAATACATATTTTTTAATCAGTATTATGGGAGTCCGCTTATACGGCAATTTGCGCTTGGAACGCAAGGCCACCTCGTTAGTTGCACCGAAAATGCCTTGCTTTGGTCTAATGATTTGGGAAACACCTGGATAAACCGTACGCCTTCGGGAGGCCTAAGCAGCCCTGCTGTGGCCCTCCTCAAACAGGACTCGCTCTTGTTTGTAAATGGTGATGAATTTCCACAATCCGTGCTCCGATCTACCGACCAGGGCCAAACCTGGCAAAATACGAACCTGAACTATGCCTCGTTCCAACGCATGGAGCTTTTACCTTCAGGTCGAATTCTTGCCCTCGCCCAATTAGCATCCATCGAACAATCCTTATGGCAATCTGACGATCTGGGGCTGAATTGGACGAAGGTAAGCGGTTTGCCGATCGCATTAAAAGTTGTTTCTAACCTTAATGTTGATGCATATGGAACCATTTGGATAAACGGGCGCTCCGATTTTCCAGATCTAGTAAGTATTAACTGCCATTCCACTGACAATGGAGAAAGCTGGCAGCAAGGCCCTTATAACGCCACACAGCCGTATGGCGGTTTTTTATCTATCAATGCAATCGGGCATCTGTTTATAGATGCACGGTTTCGTTCAGTTGACAACGGTCTGAGTTGGCCAGCACTACCGAATAGTGATTATATTTATAGCCCTATTGTTGATCCAATATCCCCTGGACAATATTTATATGCGACTAAATCATATATTGATCTTTACCGCACCCGAAAACCGACAACCGAGGGCGCCTACCTCGACGGCCATGTGCGCCGCGATGCCGACGACGATTGTAGCACTGCCGATGCACAGGCGCCTTTACCCAACTGGATCGTTCAGGCAGACGGAACCAATGACAGCTGGGCGGTAGCGGATACCAATGGGTATTACCGCATGTTTGTCGATACCGGCGCATATTCCGTACAGGTTAAAACCTTCAACGACCTTTGGTGGGATGTGTGCGACAGCGTTCAGTCTGTCACGTTAAACACCAATTTAGAAACAAAAACATCTGATTTTGAAGTAGTTAGCACAGCCCCATGCGCTTTAATGACCGTCAATGTAAATATTCCGGTACTGCGCCGCTGCTTTAACAATACCGTCTTTGTAAGTTACTGCAACCAAGGAGCAGAGACCGCCGACAGCGCCCATATTGACATCACCCTCGACCCTTTCACTGATTTCGTCAGCGCTGAGCTACCTGCCGAAAACCTTGGAAACAATCTATACCGATTCCAACTTGGCGACGTGGCGTCCAATGATTGCGGCGTATTCAAATTCGTCGTAAACGTGCAATGCAACACCACCGTGCTGGGGCAAACGCACTGTTTTAGCGCCCACGCCTTCCCTGATACGCTTTGTACGGCGGTGCCCAATTGGTCGGGCGCCCAAATAGAAGCGCGCGCAAATTGCCAGGACACCTTGATCCAATTCAAACTGAAAAACGTAGGCACGGCGGTTTCACAACAACTCGACTATATCATCATCATCGACGATGTGGTGCTGATGCAAGGCGCTAAAACCTACAATCCGGGCGAAGAACTCATCCTTACGCAACCGACCAATGGCCAAACCTGGCGCATCGAATCACAACAAGAGCCGGGCCAGCCGTTTGCTACAGACAATCATATTGCCCTGGCTTTCAAGGAAGGTTGCAGCGGCTACAACAGCCTGGGTTACATCAACAAATTCCCGGTGGATGAATTTACACCTGCCTGGGATCGGGAATGTGTAGAAAACCGGGGATCTTATGACCCGAACGACAAACAAGGCTTTCCCACGGGCGTAGGCGATACGAAGCAAATCGGCCCAAATCAGGAACTGAAATACCTCATTCGTTTTCAAAACACCGGCTCCGATACGGCATTTACAGTAGTGGTGCGCGATACCTTATCGCCCTGGCTCAATCCGGCCACCATCCGCAGCGTGAGCGGTTCTCACCCCTTTACCTGGAACCTGAGCGGCGCGGGCATACTCACCTTTACCTTCAACCACATCATGCTGCCCGACAGCAATACGAACAAGGCCGGCTCGCAAGGGTTTATCAGTTTCACCATCAGCCAGCAAAAAGAGGTGCCGCTGGGCGCTGAAATCTTCAACCAGGCTGCGATTTTCTTTGATTTTAATTTCCCTGTGATTACCAACCGCACCTTGCATACGGTAGGTGCCCCCTTGTTGTCGGGAACCCAAACAGTTGTAAAACCAATGGAAAAACCTGCCCTGTTGCTTGCGCCGTCACCCGCATCAGAATTTACTGTTTTGCGCCGAAGCGACGGCAAATCTTTCCAAAACGCGCGTTTAGTTTTAATGGATGCACGCGGGCAACAACAATCGGATCAGCGCATCAACGGCGAGGCTTACCGATTGGAGCGCCGGGCGCTGGCGGCAGGGGCTTATTTTTTCAGGGTTGAGGGGGAGGATGGACGTGTGATGGGATGGGGAAGTGTTATTTGGCAATAAAATAGTTATTAACAATCCGTATATAACAGATAATCAACGCATTATTTAAATTAAGGACAAAAAACCGTAACTACTACCATTAAAAAATCCCGAAGGGATTATATGTTTATAGATACGTTGGTGATTTATTTTTTCCAAATCCCGAAGGGATTGTATGTGTTTTATAACGTTTTTACATAC